>CBDUPD010000189.1:0-5533 GCA_965368985.1 uncultured Spongiibacteraceae bacterium
TGATGGGTGCCAGCTTGGCTGGATTATCTTCAGGCTCGGGAATGATAACAATAACATCGCCCGCATCTTTATAAGCCAGCCCCGAGTCATGCAATATCAGCTGCAATGCATTCGCAAGTGAATAATTACCGTACAGAGGCGGAGCCTGTTTTCCTGCTGTTAAATGTGATTGAAAAGCAATTTGTTGCCCTGCAATAGCGGCAATTCGGATAAGGCTATCTTGCAATGATTGCGCTTTAACAGAAAAATCAAACGAAGAGATACCTGATGATGTGCCCTGATTTGCATTCACCGACAACGGAAAACACAAAAAGACAAACACAAGCAACAAATAACCCCTAAGCATCTGATTTTTCTTGTAAAATAATAAAAACTTCAAACTGCACTCATTCCTGAATCTTTTTTATCCTGACGGTTCGGCTCCATAAGGTGCGTTATCAATACAGCAATTTCAACAAAAAACAATTAATTTTGTCCTGTAATACAACACAATTACCACTATTAGGTGTCATTGCATAAATAATGACTAAGTAGGTTTGTATAAACTTATTTAACAACACGATAGTGATAAGTTAAGCTGACCGACCAACAGCATAAAATAAAGCAGTGAAAGAGTGATTAATTTGAATCTGATCTCACGGCTTTTGAAAAAATAGTTAACTGACCCATAAATGAAAAAACAATCGACATCACAAGACGCTAGCGATTTGTTTAATATTTACATTGAACTTCGAGAAGACCTCTTCAGATTTATCTTGTCAAAAGTCAAGTCGAAATCTGATGCTGAAGATATTGTGCAACACCTTTATGTACAGTTAACCGAAATGAGCGAAGAAAGAATAATCAATATTGTAGACAATCGTAGTTATATATTTGGTATGGCCAACATATTGGCCCTTAATCATTTTCACAAGAAAAGTAAAAAGGACGAAATTCTTACTTCTGATGAATATATTGATAGGCCGGATGATATTGAAGAACCCAGTCGCAGACTGGAATCACAACAAACAATGGCTGCATTAAAGAAAGCAATTAACAACATGCCGGCAAAAAGAAGACAGGTATTTATGTATTATCGATTTCGTAATTTGTCGATTAAAGAGATAGCGCACGATCTTGACCTTTCTATACATGCAGTTGAGAAGCATATTGTTAGAGCATTGCTTCTTTGCCGGGAACAACTCCAGGAGGCTGGATTAAAATGACCGATCAAATTGAGAAGCTTGATGAGTTAGAACATGAAGTACTGGACTTTATCAGACGCCGCGAGTTTTCTCGCGAATCACAAGAAGAGTTTTCCCTGCTTAGCGATGAGCTTTCAGATATCGCTGAAATATGGAATGATTTTGAACTACTCGATAAAAACCAGTTTGCTGATGCTGTTGAACAGCCTCAGCAGAGCTCTCTTGCCCAAAATAGACAGTCGTCAACAGGTCTGTCATTAAGTCATTACCTGTTATCAGCAAAAGAGACACTAAAGTCTTACTTTATTCCCACCACTATGGGTCTGACAGCTGCTGCATTCTGTTTCTTTGTGCTTATTCCTGGCTATTACGGAACACCAACCGAATATTCTATTGGTGCAGGAGACCGCCTAACGGTTGAACTTGATGACGGCACATCCGTTATTCTTGATAGTGGCAGCGTGGCAACAATTACCGAAGGCTGGTCTCAGAGAAAAGCCGAACTGAAAAAAGGAACTGCATTTTTCACTGTTACCAAAAGTGCAGAAAAGCCCTTCACTGTTATTTCTGACAATACCACTGTCACTGTTTTAGGCACCCAATTCTCGGTTTATCATGACAGCTCATTAACAGAAGTTGTGGTAAAAGAAGGCAAGGTAAATGTTAAAACTGAAAACAACACAACTACCAGCACCGGTATTGATGAAACTCTGGTAAGAAACCAGAAAATTAAAGTCTTTAGTAACCAGACCTCTGAAAGACAAAACAATATAGATCTGGAGAAGGAACTAAGCTGGCAAAAAGGTGTTATCAATTTCAAGGATGAAACTCTGGCCAATATCATCAAACGTATGAATCACAATTATAAAAAGCCTATTTATATCGGCACAAAAGATCTTGAAAATACCCGGCTATCCGGTTCATTCTCCATTGATGATAAAGAAGGATTTATTCAGTCTCTTGTAGAAATCAAACAGATTAAAATCAAGGAAGAAGAACGGAACACGGTGCTTTATTGATATTGATTCCCATCAGTTTCAATAAAGTGCAACATCAACAATGAATATCATCAATTTCATGCTGCGTTAGTATCCGGCACTCCCCTGGCTCAAGCTCTGAATCCATCAGCAGATTACCAATAGCTATTCGATGCAGCGATAGCACTGGGTTACGGAACCTTCCGAACATTCTCTTGATCTGATGATAGCGCCCCTCCACCAAACTAACTTCAGCAACATGATCACTGATAATGCTGAGCATTGCCGGCCTCGTAGTTATACCCTCGTAAGAAAAATACATACCCTGCTCAAAAGCATCTATGTATTCTTCTGTCAGGGGATTTTGTAAGGTTACGCGATAGCGCTTGGCAACTTTCTTATCCGGCGTTGTTAACTGCCGCGACCAACGACCATCATTGGTTAGCAATAACAGACCTGAAGAATTAAAATCCAGCCTGCCAACTATGTGTAAACTATGGCGATAATCATATTCCAACAGGTCAATCACTGTCTTGTGCTTCTTATCTTTAGTCGCACTCACGACACCGACCGGCTTATTCATCATCAGATAATGCGCCGTTTTCTGCTGCAACACCTGATCATCCAAAGCCACATGGGTAAATTCATCAATCAGTTGCTGCACATCAGAAGCAACTTCACCATCTACCTGTATTCGCCCCTGAGCCAGCATAGACCTCACATCACCACGGTTAATGCCAAGATGTACACTTATTAATCTATCCAGGCGTGTGCGCTTTGATTGCATTAACTCTCTTCCAAACCCTCATTCTATAGAGTACTCGCTTAAATTCTCTGGCCAACAGCCACCGACATTAAGCCCGGCTACTGCATAAGCTGTTGTTTAATAGCATGTTTAGCTGGCCTCTTTTGTTCAGGCAGGTATAATGGCGCCTCTTTAAAGCAAGCCATATTACCTTGAGACCGGAACAGCAGTGAACACCTTTTTTATCGCCATTCGTTCTATCTTATTTCACCTCGCTGTTTTTATCTTCACTGCTATCTATTCTTCTATTTCGGTTTGGTTTGTTTTTTACCTCCCATTTGAAATGCGCTACAAATATCTGACGATCTACAGCCGGGCAATTATTTTCCTGGCCAGAATCATTTGTGGCATAAAGTATCAGGTTGAAGGGCTTGAAAATCTCGCTAAACATAAAGCCTTTGTTGCGTTATCCAAACACCAAAGCCAATGGGAAACTTTCTTCCTCGCCAATATTATCAGCCCGGTTATTATTGTTTGTAAAAAAGAGCTATTAAAAACCCCGATGGCTATTGGCCGGGGTATTGGTTCGATGCGCCCTATTACCATTGATCGCAGCAATCCCAAACAGGCACTTAAAGATATTACTACACAAGGCACACAACGCCTTCTTGAAGACCAGTTACCTGTTTTAATGTACCCTGAAGGGACACGCACAAGCGTTGGTGAAAAAAGAAAATATGCCCGCAGTGGAGCAGCTCTTGCCATCACCACAGGTGTACCGGTAGTTTTTATCAGCCACAATGCAGGTTATTTCTGGCCAACCGGTCGATATATGAAATACCCGGGTACTGTGCATGTAAAAATCAGTGAGCCTTTCGATGCAAAAGGCATGACTCCTAAAGAACTTACCGACACAGCATCTGAGTGGATTGAAAAAAATATTGTTGCTGCTCAATCACACTAAAGCCTGTTGACACTTCTACTTCACATTGCCAAATACTCAACTAAACTGATAAGTATCATCACAGTTACTTAAAAAATTGGTATTAGGCAGGCATTTTCAAGGCAGCAAACATGAAAACAATTCAGGGGTTTGTTTCTGGCAGGGTACAGGGCGTTGGTTTCAGGTATTTTATTCAACAACAGGCACATACCGTTGACGTATATGGCTATGCTAAAAACCTGCCTGATGGCCGGGTAGAGTTTGTTTTACAAGGAGACGATGAATCAGTACAACATGTGCTCGATATGGTTTATCACGGGCCGGCCATGTCTATAGTAGACAGTGTTGAAGTAAACAATTTTGATGCTGCCAATAAACTCGTCAGCTTTGATGTAAGCTAGGCAAGTGATGAAAGCCCCCAATGTAAACATAAAAAATGCTCAGTTTTCCATTGGCGATGTTATATACCATAAACTGTTTGATTATCGTGGTGTTATTATCGATATCGACCAACAATTTCAATTAAGCGATGACTGGTATGAGACAGTTGCCTTGAGCAAACCTGACAAAAATCAGCCCTGGTACCATGTTCTGGTTCATGATGCTGTTCATTCAACTTATGTAGCAGAACAAAATCTGGAGCCTGATAATTCTGATGAAGAAATAAACCATCCGGATCTTCATCACTTCTTTAAACATTTTCTTAATGGTCGCTATATCAGTGACCAAAAAACCAATTAGAAAAATGCCTAAAAATATTTCAGTCTGACAAAAACTCAGAGGATTCTTCAATATCTGGTGAATTAAAATGTTATGGATTATCTCCGGCAAAGAATCGACTTACTTCTCAGAATAGATTTATCAGGCAGGCAATAGTCCGGTTATTTATTCCCTGAACTGCCTTCTTTAATTTTGTGATATATCTCTTCACGATGCACCTGTACTTCTTTTGGCGCATCAATACCCAGGCGTACCTGATTACCCCTGACGCCAAGCACCGTAATCGTGACGTTATCATTGATTATGATTGCTTCCTGAACTTTACGAGTCAGAATTAACATTCATTCGGTCCTTGTACTTGGTTATTATCATATACTTAGCGACTTCACTGCTCAAAATATCTGTGATCAGCAAGCAATGATGCGCCTTGTCCTCTGGCCATTCTCAACACGCTGATTGGCCATCTTTTTTCTGCTTACCCTATATAACAGTTTTAACCATCGGTGATAAATGTCAAGAAAAAGGAAGAAATACATACCTGCGCGTATGTTTATTTGAAGCATGAAACATTTGTAAGCTATTGTTTTTAAAGTAAAGAATCTCCTGCAACCCATTGATTTAGGTCAATCTTTGGTCAACTACAAGTGGTACGATAGCGATGCAGTACTATAACTATAATAAGAGCAGATCAGGCCTTTTACCGGAGTTAACAATGCCTACCCCTGAAGTAGAAAATAATGCACCAAAGCGATCTGACTGGTGGCAACACTGGGTAATGAAGCCGGTCAACTGGTGGCTGCCACTATTACTGGTATCTTTAACAGGCGTTGCAAGCTTGCTGTTTGTGGGCAGCCGTACCTATATAGATGCACCTCCAATCGTAGACCTGGTTTCTGCCGATGGAAAACAAGTCGCTTCTGCCGAGGCTATTACTCGTGGCCAGGTGTTATTTATCAAGAATGAC
>CBDUPD010000190.1:0-5515 GCA_965368985.1 uncultured Spongiibacteraceae bacterium
CAGCATATTATACAGCAAGCGAGCCCGTGGAACCCTCGACCATAAAACAATATTTACGTTCCCAGCTACCTGAATTCATGATTCCAACTGCCTTAATGCAGCTGGATAAACTGCCCATCAACCCGAACGGAAAAATAGATAAACACCAACTGCCTGAAATTCACATAGAACGCACCAGTGAATATATCGCTCCCAGAAATTCCCAGGAAAAGAAAATTACAGCCGTCTGGGAAAATATTCTACAGCAGGAAAAAATCGGTATTTATGATAATTTCTTCGAACTGGGTGGACACTCTCTGCTAGCAGTCAAGGTAGCTAGCGCCCTGCAAGAAACATTAAAAATAGAAATCAATATGCGGATGATTTTTGAGCATCCTCATATTGCCGATCTTGCTGAGGTGCTAGCATCCAATCAGGAAAGCCTGCTGCCTGCTATTATTCCTGTTGCTGACAAAAGCAATATTCCTGCTTCACTGTCACAACAACGTTTATGGTTTTTGCAACAACTTAACCCAAGATCAAAAGCCTACAACATGCCTGTTGCCTTACGCTTTTCCATGGCAGTAAAAACCAGTCTGGTCGAAAAATGTATTCGCACACTCATTCTTCGACACGAAGCTTTGCATACAACTTTTAACGACAAATCAGGCATTGCCTACCTGAATATTCAATCGGCAGAAAACTGGTCTCTTCCCACTATTGATTTAAGTCGACTGAATAAACAAGCAGCCGAAGAAGAAGCAAAAAACCAGATTAATATGTTGGCAAATAATACGTTTAATCTCGAAAGCGGCCCACTATTAAAGGCCGTTATGATCAGCATCAACAACCATGAACACATTCTGGCATTCTGCCTGCACCATATTATTGTTGACGGCTGGTCTGTTGAAGTATTATTTGCCGAGCTCGGTATTCTGTGGAAGCATTATCAGGAACATGACGACAATCCGCTTCCCGAGCTTCCCATTCAATATACCGACTTTAGCCTATGGCAACGCCAATGGGTAAAAGGCGAAGTGATGGATTCGCAGCTCGATTACTGGAAAGAACAATTATCTGGTGCACCAACACTGCTTAACCTGCCAACAGACAAATCTCGCCCTCCGGTATTGGGTACCGAAGGCGCAGAACATCATTTCATCATTCCTGAATCGATTGTAAAAAAACTCAGAATTCTGAGCCAACGAAATAACGCCACCCTGTTTATGACAATGCTTGCAAGCTATAGCATTCTGTTATCTCGCTACAGTCAACAAAGCGACATCTGTATCGGCTTCCCTATTTCAGGAAGAAACCATCAGGCACTTGAACCCCTTATCGGCCTGTTCGTTAACAATCTTGTGGTACGCTGCGACCTCACCGGCAACCCGGGAATTGATGAATACATACAACAGATCCGAAGCACCACTATCGATGCCTATGCCAACCAGGATGTACCTTTCGACCTTATTGTTGACGCACTCAAACTTGAAAGATCGCTGAGCTACACACCCTTACTTCAGGTGTCCTTCTCACTGGAATCCCAGAATATAGAAGAAAAAATTGAAAAAACACTGGGGAGCAATGTCAAGCAGGAAGCTCTCGACTGGCACATCTCCAAATACGATATAAACCTGACATGCTACGACAATCATGGCGATATGCAGGCCACGATTGAATACAACACCGACCTGTACGAGGCCGACAGTATGGCCAGAATGGCCAGTCATTATATTCGCCTTCTTGAAGAAACTGTTAGTCACAACAGCCATCATATTAATGAATTGCAGATTCTAACAGCTGAAGAACGCAAACAATTTGTACTCAGTTGGCAAGAACAACAAGGCTCAGGCAAACGACAAATTCTTAATGCGATTAATCGTTTTGAAATTCAGGCAGCCACCTACGCCAATAAAACCGCACTGGTCCTTGATAAATACAACATGAGCTATCATGAACTGAACGAACGAGCCAATCAGCTGGCTCACTTCTTGCAACAACAGGGTATTGGCGCAGGTAGCTTTATTGGCCTATATCTGGAGCGTTCGATAGAAATGGTAATTACCATTATCGCCACTCTAAAAACTGGCGCTGCCTATATACCGCTTGACCCAAATTCTCCACCGGAGCGTATCAACTTCATCATCGAAGATGCAGAGATAAAACACGTTATCAGCACCTCAACCCTTACACGCCAACTCATGGTCAAGAACCTGATAAAAATTGATGAATGCCTTGGCGAAATCAAAAACCTGCCAACAGCTAATCTCAATATTCATATACCTAATGATGCCAATGCCTATGTTATTTATACTTCAGGCACAACAGGAAAACCCAAAGGCTGCCTTGTATCCCATCGCAATCTTGCACGCTTATTCTCAATAACTGAAAACCAGTTTTCTTTCGACGAAAATGATGTCTGGACACTATTCCACTCTTACGCGTTTGATTTCTCTGTTTGGGAAATGTGGGGAGCACTGCTATATGGCGGAAAACTGATCATTATCCCTTACTGGCTAACAAGGGCCCCTGATGCCTTTTACCAGCTACTTGATGAGCAGAAGGTAACCATACTCAACCAGACACCTTCGGCCTTTTCACAACTGATCGCTATCGATCAGGGGCAGAAAAAACCGTTAAGCTTGCGCACCATAATATTTGGCGGCGAAGCTCTTGATTTCACGGCATTACAACAATGGGCTGACAGGCATCCTCTTGAAAAAACCCATTTGATCAATATGTATGGCATCACAGAAACAACCGTACATGTTACCTATCATCAATTAACTAACAATGATTTAACTCGTGGCCGCAGCATTATCGGAAAAGCCCTTGACGATCTTCACATTCATTTACTTGATTCTAACGGTCAACATGTACCTCTTGGTGTACTGGGTGAAATATACATCTCCGGAGCTGGTGTCACCAACGGCTACCTGAACAGGAAAACCCTTACCAATGAACGCTTTTTACCCAATCCGTTTATTCAGGAATCTGAAAACAGTAAGGCATCTTCCCACAAACGCATGTACCGAAGCGGTGACCTGGCTCGACGCCTGACCAATGGCGATATTGAATATCTTGGCCGTATTGACCATCAGGTTAAAATCCGGGGCCATCGTATTGAGCTCGGCGAAATTGAAGCCGTATTAAGTGCCCTTGACCAGGTTCATGAAAGCATTGTTATTGCCCGGGAAGACGAACCCGGAAACAAACGCCTTGTCGCCTACCTTCTTTCTGATGAAGGCGTCACTCTCGACATAACAGAAACCCGACAACTTCTGAAAGAAAGCCTGCCTGATTACATGATTCCAACAGCTTTCGTCAGCCTGTTTGAATGGCCTCTAACAGCCAACGGTAAAATAGACAAACTACAACTACCTGCACCATCACTTACCGCTCTTTCCAGCGAAGAATACGTAGCTCCTCGAAATGACACCGAGCTAGCCATTTGTGGCATCTGGTCAGAGATTCTATGTATAGAAAAAATAGGTGTTAATGACAACTTTTTTGAACTGGGCGGACACTCCCTGCTGGCAACCCAGGTAGCATCAAGAATTCGTAGCGAACTGGACTGCAACCTGGAACTCAAGGCGATTTTTGAGAACCCGACAGTTGCTGAATTGGCTGTTGTCGTTCTGGAAGAAGAGATCGAGGCACTCGATATTGATGAGTCTGATTTAATGGCTTTGCTGGCTGAGATTGATGAAGATAACGATTAGCGTTTGTACTCGACCCATTCTGGTGATTCCCGCGAATATTCACATGCACGTGTGGTAGTAGAGCAAAGTTACCGCATTCTGCCCTCAGCCTTACCTCCGAAAAGGGGTCGCATCGATTATTTATTGATCAACTTGCACTTTTCCCGGTCCCCCCCGCTTCATAGCGAAAACATATAAGACATATATGCCCTATAATGATAATAGGCTGCCACCATCTTGTCGATGCTGCATATACAGCTCCGCTTGTCGGTTGGTTATATGTTGACCTGACACCTTGTGCTCCGCCACTATGGAAATACAAGGTTCCTATTGTCACACCCAACCGGCCAAGATAATTATCGTCAACCGACCGGTCATCCTAATTGTCACCAAATATAAAACACATTTGGCTACTGCCATTGCTGTTCTGGCTATACAGCACCATCGTTACCGGGTACGACTTCTCTCGACCATTGAATTGGCTAACGCATTAGAGTTAGAGAAACAACAAGATAAACACGGTAAGTTGGCGAATCGACTGATGCAACAGATCTGGTAATCCTTGATGAACTGGGTTATTTACCCTTCAGTCAGGCAGGTGGTGCATTGCTGCTCCACCTGATCAGTAAACTTTATGAAAGAACAAGCATCATCATTACAACCAAGCTCAACTTCTCTGAATGGTCGAACGTGTTTGGCGATGCAAAGATGACAACAGCACTACTTGATAGGCTAACTCATCACTGCAATATCATCGAGACGGGCAATGATAGCTTTAGGCTCAAGCGGGGAAAACTGGTAAAACAACAAAAAAATAAGCCATAATGGCTAACTCTCAGGCGGGTCAATTTTTAGATGCAAATACTGGGTCACATTTAAGTGCAATTTAACACCGATACACTTTTCATTTAGCTTTCTCTGGAGGTTGCCTATTTCCCGCTAAAGCTGCTATGCTATACATGTAATACACGTATAGCAATGGAGGTTACCATGCTTGCAATTAGACTCCCCGAAGAGATTGAGAACCGCCTCAATGCCCTTGCAGCCAAGACAGGCCGCACCAAGACGTTCTATGCTAAAGAAGCGATTGTGGAGCATCTGGATGAGATGGAAGACCGGTATCTGGCTATCAGCCGCGTAGAGAACCCCGGCAAACGCTGGTCACTGGACGAGATGGAGCAAGACCTCGATGTGGGCAGTTGAGTTTGACGATGCTGCTGCCAAGGAACTGCGTAAACTCGACCGACATGCCCAGCAAGAGATTTTGCGCTATCTTCGAGAGCGCATTGCCACAGAAGAAGATCCCCGCCGTTTTAGTAAGCCATTAGCCCACGATCTCGCAGGTTTATGGCGCTACCGTGTTCGCGATTACCGCGTTATTTGCAACATTGAAGACGATAAGCTGACTGTACTTGTCGTGCGTGTTGCCCACCGTAAAGATGCTTACGAGTAAATCTCACATCAAAAGGGGTCACATCAAAAGCATAAAAGCAGCATAAAAGGGGTCGTATCGATTATTGATTGATCAGTTTGCAGAATGAGCAAGAAGAACCATCAAGCAGACTGGGGGGAAGAACAACCCAACAAGAGTCCATTTACAATCTCCAGAGATTCATAAACTCACCCAGCCTACGCGCTGTTTGATCCCGATTAACACAGATTAGTTTTGTTCTGGCCTTGTAATTATAGTTATACTGTGACCTCCTGTTATGCACTTAAGCTTATGCTTTGCTTTGCTTGACTAACGATACAATACGGATGCAATAGCTATGTCGATTGAAAAGGCGCGGATTGAAATATGCAATCTTACCCATGACCAATATCCGGAAATCAAG
>CBDUPD010000191.1:0-5514 GCA_965368985.1 uncultured Spongiibacteraceae bacterium
GCAAGTGTTGGGGTTCATTCTTCACCGCCAACCTACATCAATCACCCGTTAGCAGAAGTTCAACCAATCTGAACCGCAGCTTACGAGAAGTGATTTTCACTGTTTCTGAACAGCCACTCATGGCCGATTAATGAGATCATAAACATGCCACTTTTTAACTTTTTGAGTGGCGGCTTACGGAGATAAAGCGGAAGTACCCAAAATAGATTCCCACTTGCGAGAATGACTCTGTGAGGAGAGGCTGATGCCTGCAAATGACTAGGAAGCCCGCGCTAAATGTTTAGATAAGCTTATTCAAACTCATGCAAAGAGGTAATCAAGTCTCGTATCTGAAAAGGGTTTTCGATTGTATGGGTAGGTATAATTCCCAATGATTCATCGAGGTCTTCACTGTGGCTAACCCAGACAGATCGAATGCCACTGGCATTGGCACCGGCGACATCTGCTTTAAGGCTATCGCCAATATGCATGGCTTCATGTGCCTCACAATCCGCCAGGTTTAATGCCTTTTGGAAAATACTTACGGCCGGTTTTTCTTCTTTCTCTTGCCCGCCAATAATAATATGGTCAACATATTGCTGTAGTTGTACGGTTTCTACTTTTAATACCTGGGAGAATTCCGGGCCGTTGGTTATAACGATTAATGTAAAGTGAGACCTGAGGTCGAGTAATAGTTCTTTTATCGATGGGAAGAAGTCAAAGAAAGCCGTTCGGGCATCATCAAATGTTTTTTGTAGTATGGTCGCAGTGTCGGCAGGAATATCTTCAATACCGGCATCGTGCAAGATTTGTTCGATCAGTGCCAGACGAAAGGCTTCTTCGTTAACGATAGGTAAGAACAGTTTTGAAAAACGCTCATCAAAATCACGGTAGATGCCTTTGATATATTGTGCTGCTACGTGTTGGGCATCAACGCAGCCTGCAAATATATCTTCAATCTTGTTTTCCATCACCTGCAGTGCTTTATTGTTAGCACCAGAGGTATCGCAGAGTGTTTCATCAAGATCTAAAAAAAGGGCTTTTAACATAGTTGTTCTATTTATCAATATGACAATTTAATTTTCAAGTTTACACTTCGGCGATGCCTGCTGGTAGCCGGTCATCCCGGCTGGCTTTGGCCAATTTCTCATCGAGGGCCTTTTCATAACTTGCCATATCTTCACCGCCGAAGGCGGCCATCAAGGCATTGGTAAACCCGGCAAGCTCCAGAGTCATAATGGAGAAATCAACATCAAATTGCTCGACGGCATCTTCAGCGTTTTCATTATTTGCTTTTTCATGAATCAAATCGCTGAACTTTAATTTCTTGATTCCCAGTTTATCATCAACAACACATTCAATACGTTCTTTCCATGATAAGCCCAGCTTGGTCACTGACATGCCGGCTTTTATTAGCGAGTTGATTTCATCTGATAATAAATTTTGTTGCCTGCAGGCGATGATACTTCCTTCGTCTTGCAGCTCTTTTAATTCACATTCACCACCAAACTCAAATTGGTGGGGTGCATCGGCATTCAGTAGCCAGTGACTCATATTTTGCGTCGGTACATTTTTTGCTGTGATGGGAATGACAGGAACACTGCCCAGTGCCTCTCTGAGCGCGCTGATCATCTCTTCTGCCCGTTTACTTGATGATGAGTTAACTACCAGCAAACCGTCTTTAGGGGCAATATAGGCAAACTGCAGGGCAGATCGAGCTAATGCCCGTGGCATTAACTCAAAAGTGATATCTTCTTTCAGTGCCTGTTTTTCTTTACGTGTTAATTTCCGGCTCTCTTGTTCTTCAATAAGCTGTGCTTTTTCGTCAACCTGTTCATTAATGACGCCGGCGGGTAGGATTTTTTCCTGGCGTTTGGAGCAGATCATGATATAGCCATTGGCGGCATGTACAAAATCTGTGCCGTATTTACCTAAAGGGGGGACCCATCCATAACGGGATAGGTCCTGGCTGCCACAGGGTTGAAAGGCATCTTCGGCCAGTTTGTCAGAGAGTTCTTCGGGTGATAATTCGAAAGGCTTGGTAAAACGATAGATTTGAAGGTTTTTGAACCACATCGGGGTAATTATCCTGAGTATTGGTGTCTATAAGAGAGTCGAGCATATTAGCGATCAATGAGTCATTGTGTAAAGCTCAAAGGCCTTATTCAGCTGAAATAGTTTGTGGGCAGAGATATGCAATACCTGTAGCGCGTAGACTAAAGCCTTCAACGTATTCGTATTGGCTGGTGCTTCTTAAACGTATGAGTTCTGGTCGGCGTATGTAATTTCTCATACGTGTTGATTGATGGAAGTGTTTGAGCGTTGTAATACGCAGGGTGTTGGCATTTTTTTCAACCTTGGCATTATGGCGTAAATCAAATCTCACTTCGTCTTCTGAGCTGCCGTAACCCTCGACTTTTCCCAGTCTTTTACAATTTTTCTCCAGATAGGGTTTATCTGTATTAAAGCTAACTTGCTCGCCTTCAGGTGAAATTTTAATTGATGAGCAACCTATCAATATAAGAGCAATCAGGGACAGGGTGATTTTCTTCATACTACATCAGCTTTTAGTTGGTTTTTTATAAGTATCTACTGGCAGATACTAATGATCAATAGTTTGTTGAATGATACACTCGATTAACATAAGAAATTACCAGTTAGCGGTGAGCTTGACTGAAAGAGGGCATGTGAGTGCGAGTACTTATTGTTGGTGCTACATCGGCTGTAGCACAAGAAGTGGCATTACAGTTCGCGAATAAAAATGCTGATATTTTTTGCTTTGCGCGTAATGAAGAAAAAATGGTGGCAATAGAGGAGCAGTTGAGAAATTCTTTAAAAGGCTCTTTCTGTTTTGACTTTAATAATAACGATCAGACAAAACATGCTGTGGATTTGGCGATTGAAAGTTTGGGTGGTATCGACATAGCTTTTGTTGCCCATGGCAATCTGTTAGATCAAATTGAGAGTGAGCACAATTTTGATATTGTCAGGTCTACTTTTGAAACAAATTGCTTAAGTGTTATCTCTTTGCTTATACCTATATCAGAGCAGATGGTAAAACAGGGGACAGGGAAAATTGGAGTTATAACATCAGTAGCAGGCGACCGTGGTAGACCCAGAAATTTTACATATGGAGCCGCCAAAGGTGGTTTGTCGATTTACTTGCAGGGGTTACGCTCAAGTTTATGGGGCAGTGGTGTTGAAATTTATGACTTCAAGATGGGGCCAGTCGATACCCCTATGACGGTCGACCATGAGAAAAACTTTTCTTTTTCAACGATTGATCATGTGGCTTCCCAAATGGTTAGAGCTTTTCAAGGAAAACGTTATGAACTTTATGTTCCTGCTTTCTGGTTTTGGGTTATGCTGGCAGTTAGAAACATGCCGGAATGCATTTTTCAAAAACTGAAGTTCTTGTCAGCTCGTTAGCTTTTGTCTGGTAATTTTGCATCGTAGGAGATAATTTCATTTGCGAAGTTTTATCATTGATTATTCGCGGATAAAATTTGCTGCTATATGAATATCAAGCTTTACTTGTATTGGCTTTCATCTTTTTAAATAATTCCTGATAAAAAGGCAGGCACTCTTCCATAGCTTCTGCTGTTGTGTATTTTGGTTCATAACCCAAATCACGTTTGGCTTTTTCAATGCTGAAATAGTTGTTGAGAGAGACGCGTTCAACACCGAGGGGTTCTACTGGTGGGTCGGGAAAATTGAAAGCAAAGTGTAACTGTTGCCAGATAACCATTACCAGTTTTACTATCCATGCGGGTATCCACGCAGTTGGAAATTTTTCACCAATGCCTTCTATCACCGGCTTTGAGAAATCAAATACGTTAACCGGATCCCCATCGTTGATGAAATAGGCTTGTCCGCATGCTGGGCCGTTATCATCAAGGTGTTGGGCTGCCAGAATTTGACCATGAATCAGGTTGTGCACATAGCTGTTATCGAGCTTCGCTGAGCCATCACCTATCCTTGCTTTCATATTGCCTGCAATCACCTGTTCAAAGTATTTAACAAACATGGTCTGGTCGCCAGGACCCCAGATGCCGCTGGGCCTTATTGCGCAGGTGCGAACCCCTTTTTCTCCATCAGCAGCCAAAACATACTTTTCAGTAAGCACTTTTGTTTCAGTATAGAGATCAGCAAAGCGACTGGTGTAGGGCATGGTTTCATCGCCACCACTGATATGTTTACCCCCGATAACAACACTGTTGCTCGATGTATACACAAACCGTTTGGCACCAACCTCTTGAGCTGCATGCAGTACATTCTTTGAACCTTCATAGTTCACTGCATAAGAGCGATCTCTATACTCCTTGGTTACTGCTCTGCCACCTTTAAGGTCGATGATTGCGGCAGTATGAAATACAGTGTCTACACCCTGACAGGCAGCCAGTACGGCATCATAATCACAGATATTTCCTTCAATGGATTCCAGATTTTCATGTTCGATTTTACAGGGCACGATATCAAAGCTTTTCACTTTGTTACCGTTGTCTAATAAGGTTTGTACGAAGTTATGTCCTACAAACCCACCGCCACCGGTCACAAGAACACATCCTAAATTAGTAGAATTTTCTTTTTCGCTCATGGATGGTGCCTCTGGTTCTTTATTGTTCTAATAAAAGGTATACAGCTCTATATGAGTACTCTAAAGTATTTAAATAGATTGCAGTCTATATTCTATCAAAGAGTCGGTAAATACCAGCTTTTTGAGGTTGGAGTATCTTTAAAACTAGTCATTTGTTGATTGAAATCAAGAATTATCAGGTGAGTTTTTGATGTTTTTGAATAAACGTTAAGTCGGGAAATTTACACTGGATAGAGGAGTGGTGAATCTGGAGGGTGTAGAAAGAAAAAGGGGGGTAACACAAGGTTACACCCCAAAAGATTACGGCTTGGGTAATAGGGTTTGCTTAAGCTTTACCAGCTTCCCGTTTCATTTTGTTGAAGAGTTCAACATAGAAAGGGATGCATTCTTTCATAGCTTGTGCAGTTGTATATTTGGGCTCATATCCCAAATCACGTTTGGCTTTTTCTATACTGAAGTAGTTATCGAGAGCCACGCGGTCAATCGCTAGAGGCTCCAGAGGAGGCTCTGGGAATTTCAGTGCAAAATGCAGTTGTTGCCAAATAGTCATCACACCTTTAACAAGGGCAGGATTGACCCATTTAGTCGGTGGTTTCACGCCAATGGCTTCAAATACAGGAGCGGCAAAATCAAATACATTCACTGGCTCGCCATCGTTAATAAAATAAGCCTGGCCACAAGAAGGGCCGTCATTATCAAGAGCTTTTGCAGCCAGAATTTGCCCATGAATCAGGTTATGTACATAGCTGTTGTCTAGTTTTGATTTGTGTTTCGCATTACCAACATTGGCTTTTAAGCGACCCTGTATAACCTGGTCGAAGAATTTTACAAACATGGTTTGATCGCCTGGTCCCCAAATACCGCTAGGTCTGATAGAGCAGGTGCGAACGCCTTTTTCGCCATCGTGAGCTAAAACATACTTTTCGGTAACAACTTTG
>CBDUPD010000192.1:0-5496 GCA_965368985.1 uncultured Spongiibacteraceae bacterium
GATGAGAGCCTTTTTTTTGGATGGTTTTTGTAGGAAAGGTGTTCCAGATGACAAGGCTGTTATTTACCACTGCGCTTATGTGGCCTTCTACAGATGAAAACTCGCTTAAAAACCAATCAATCAGAGTCTTGCTGATTTGTAGTTATGGGCATTTTTGCTTATCATCGTTGGCCGCCTTTTTTTAGGCGAAATTTGGGCTTTTTTAGCGGTTTTAATGTGTTTCAGCAGCTTGAAACAGCCAATAAATTACAGGGTATTGGGTCAACAGGCGTCAATGTCCATTTATGAGGTCTTGTAGGCCGGAATTGACGTGTAGCTGAGTCGGTTTCAAGACTTTCTAAAAAATAACCTATAGATAATTGTGTGAGGATAGAAGATGAGCGGAGCGCTTGATGATGTCATCGTACTGGACCTGACGAAAAACTTTTTTTCATCACTGTCGGCTGCCTTTCTGGCTGATTTTGGTGGCAATGTTATTCGTCTTGACTTGCTTCCAGAAAACGGTGAGACCAAAACCCCAAAAAGTGAGAGTGGCTGGAATTATGAAGCTGATCTGATTCATCGTAATAAACAGAGCGTAGCGCTTGATCCTGCGACCGAGCAAGGGCGTAAAGTGCTGGATGAATTGGTTGCCAAAGCTGATGTGATTGTAACCGATTGGCTAAAAGCAGATCTTGAAGCTCTGGGTCTTGATTACGCAAACATCTCAAAAACCAACGAAGGCATTATTTTTGGTCGTGTATCCGGCTTTGGCCCCCAAGGCCCCGATGCTGACCTGCCTGCTATTGATGAGTTGGCTGCAGCACGTACCGGTATGATGCCAATACTACAGCAGCCGGGTGAGCCACCCGTGTATACCGGTGCCGGTCAAATGCATGCCATGGTTATGTTGGGTTTTGGTGTGGTAACAGCTCTTATTCATCGTCAGGCAACTGGTGAAGGTCAGGAAGTGGACACTTCATTGTTTGCTGCCAATATGTATGGCGCCAGTCTTGATCTACAGGCATTTCTTGCTATTGCAGAAGATGACCCACAGCGTGATCGTTTGTTGAATCCTATTTCTCGTCTTGATGTATCTAATCCTATTTCAGGCTCATTGTATCCAAGTTCAGATGGTCGTTGGGTAACATTAACCATGCCAGATACCGATCGTTGGTGGCCATTGCTGGCACCGGCTGTGGGAATTGATGTTGATGATGAACGCTTTAATTCACATGAAAAACGTTGTGATGTTAATCGTTTGGCCTTGATTGAGGAACTGGAAGCAGGCTTCAAGAAACAACCCGGTGCGCATTGGCGTGAACTGTTTGCTGAAAAACAAATGTCAGCCGATGTTATCGAGCAGTTTGACTACCCTGCAGAAGATCCACAGGTGGCAGCTAACCGTTACATTATGGAACTTGATCACCCAAGTTACGGCAAGGTGCAAAGTCTGGGCTTCCCGATCTTTATGAGTGAAAGCCCTGCACGTCTTGAGAGCCTGGCTCCATGTACAGGTCAACATACCGGTAAGGTATTGCATGAGTTGCTTGGCTACTCAGAAGATGCCATTTTCGAATTAACCAAAAACGGTGACGTTTTATAACTTAGGCGTAAGGAGAGTCGATATGGCAAAAGCATTAGAAGGTATTCGCGTTATTGATTTTACCGTTTGGTTTCAAGGCCCGGTAGCTGCACAGTATCTGGCAGACTTTGGCGCTGAAGTGATCAAGGTAGAAAATCCGAAAGGTGGTGATCAGGGTCGTGGTGTGCGTAGTATGAAAGCGCTGCCAATGGGCGACTGGAACCAATACTTTCTGGTGATCAACCGCAACAAGAAAAGTATTGCGATTGACCTGAAAAAACCGGAAGGGCAGCAGATTCTATACCGTATGGTAGAAAAGTCGGATGTCTTTCTTTCTAATATGTCTCCTCAGTTGCTAGAGAAAATGGGCCTCTCTTATGAGAAGTTGTCAGAAATTAACCCAAAAATTGTTTATGCAACCAACACTGGTTATGGGCGTTTTGGTGATGTATCAAAACCATCATTTGATATGACGGTACAGGCACTAACAGGTGCGATGGCACGTGTCGGTGAACCAGGTCAGCCACCTATCTATTTAGGTATGGGTTCAGGTGATGCCTATGGCGGCATTATGTCAGCCTTTGGTATTGCAATGGCAATTTACCAACGTAATAAAACCGGTAAAGGCCAGTGTCTAGATGCCTCGCTTTATGGCGCACAGCTATATTTGGCTGCGCCTTACCTGCAGAAGTTTTTGGCGGGTGATAAGAGTAGTGCCCTACAGCAATCACGTAAAGAAGTTGAGAATGCTATCTGGAATCTATATCCAACAACGGATAAGTGGGTTTATATTTGTGAAGAAAACACTGATGAGCGCTTTGCGGCAGTTTGCAAAGCTATCGGTGCAGATCTTGCCAGTGATGATCGTTTTAGCTCGGTTGAAAAGCGTGTAGAAAACAATGTGGCATTGATCGCAGCCATTGAAGAAGCAACGGCTAAGCAATCAGATGCAGATTTAATGGCTTCCCTTAAAGCTAACGCGGTTGTATCAAGCCCGATTAATAATCTGGCCGACGTGATAAAAGATGAGCAAGCCTGGCAAAATAACTACTTTATGAAAGCTTACTGTGAAGAAGTGAAGCGTGAAGTAGAAGTACGTGGTTTGCCAGTTACTCTATCGAAGACACCTGGTGAGATAAATATGCTTGGTCCACAGCTTGGGCAAGATACCGAGTTGTTGATGATGGATCTTCTTCAGTATGAGTGGGATGAGATAGAGGCATTCAAAGCGGCAGGCGCAATACCCTAAAGTACGCCTTTAGACGGGTTCTTTTGCACGCTAACTGCGTCAGAACCGTACTCGAGCTATCGTGTATTTCATATACACTCAAGCTCTCCGTGCCGTTAGTTATAAAGAGAGGGCCTTGCTAGCGCACAAAAGCCCTCACTCTAAAGACGAACTTGCAATTTTTATATGTAGTCATTCCCGCGAAGGCGGGAATCTTTAAAAGAAACACATACAAACTTCAGATTCCCGCCTTCGCGGGAATGACCGTTTTTAACCAAGCGGTTATGAAGGCATTTAGAAAGAGGTTAGACAAATGAGTTGGACTGAATGGTCGTCAGTAGAAGGTGAAGGTCTCGATAATTTTGAAGAGATTCTTTATGAGAAAAAAATCCATGAAGAGTTGGGTGGTGGTATTGCGCGTATCTCTCTGAATAAACCAGAGAAGATGAATACGCTAACACTTCACACTGTGGATGAAATGTTCCGTGCTTTTTATGATGCCAATCATGATCCGGCTATCGGTGTTATTGTTGTTGCTGCCAAGGGTAAACACTTTGGTGCCGGTGGTGATGTTGATTGGGAGCGTTGGGGACTGCGTGAAGCATTCTACAACCGTTATCCGCATAACCGTTTAATGCGTATGTCACGCAAACCCATTATTGCCCAGGTTCAGGGTTACTGTATTGCCGGTCATAACCATATGGCTTACTGTTGTGATTTCACTATCGCAGCTGATAACGCGATATTTGGTCAGGCTGGCCCTAAAGTAAGTTCTCCTGCTGATGGATTTTTTGTGCCTTATCTAACAAAAGTGGTTGGCGCCAAAAAAGCCCGTGAAATGTGGATGCTTTGTCGTAAATATCCTGCTGTTGAAGCGGAGAGAATGGGTCTGGTAAATACCGTTGTGCCTCTTGACCAGTTGGAAGCAGAAGTTGATCAGTGGGCTGAAGAAATGCTGTCGAAAAGCCCGGGTTGTCTTGAGGTGCTTAAAGCGACTTTTGATCAGGATATGGACGGCTATAAAGAATCATGCATTAACTCTGCAGCTATGTATCCTGACTGGTTTGATATGCCAGAAGGTAAAGAGGGTGGCGAAGCATTTGTTAATAAGCGTACCCCCAAGTTCTGGGATATTCGCAAGCGTGAAGCTGAGATGCGTGAACAGCTTCTAGCTGAGTACGAAGATGAGCTTGCTAAACTTAAAGAATAAATAACGTATTGTCATTACCGCAAACCCATTATAGTCATTCCCGCGCAGGCGGGAATCTAAAACCTTAAAACCAGATCCCGCCTACGCGGGGATGACGTAAAAAGGTTTTGGGATGACAAAATGAGGCATGGGGATGACGATTAGGCAAGAGGTAATAAAGTGTTTAAAGATCAAGCATGTATTGTAGGAATCGGTGAGACAGAATTTTGTCGTAAGCCCGGTTCCGGAATGAGTGACGAGGGTATTCAGCTTAAGGCATCGATTGCTGCCTTGAATGATGCAGGCCTGAAAGGAAAAGAAATTGACGGCATCCTGGCTTTCCCGAATGTGGGTAAATCAGAAGCCTTTGCTGCCAGTCTCGGTAGTGAAAACCTGCGTTTTGCTGCGACCATTCATATGGGTGGTGCATCACCAGCGGCTTCATTGCGTATGGCGGCCATGGCAGTAACCACGGGTGCGGCCAACCATGTATTGATTCCAGGTGGCTGGAATGGTTTCTCGGGTGCGCGTGTTCGCCAAACTGTAACACAAGATAAAAACTCGATTCCCGGTGGCGCGATTGCCTGGGATTACTATCTGCCACAAGGTCTAACCGTTCCTCCTCAGTGGTACGCGCTGATGTGTCGTCGTCATATGCACGAATATGGTACCAAGGCTGAGCAAATGGGCGCGGTTGCTGTAGCGATGCGTAAACATGCCCAGCTTAACCCTGCTGCCTTGATGCACGGTAAGCCACTAACACTTGAAGAATATATGCAGTCACCGATGCTGGCTGATCCATACCGGATTAACGATTGCTGCCTTGAAACAGATGGTGCTGCGGCATTTATCGTTACCACGGTAGAGCGTGCTCGTGATCTTGATAAGACACCTGTCTATATTCTGGGTGCAGCTGCTGGTCAGCCTTACCCTGCTGATGAGATTGTGTCGCGTCAGGATTTCCATAAAACCGGTTTGACTATCGCAGCGCCAGAAGCATTCAAGATGGCAGGCATAACGCCACAGGATGCAGACTTCGCTAACATCTATGATTGCTTCACGTTTGAAGTTATTCAGCAGATTGAAGAAGCGGGTTTCTGTGCACGTGGTGAAGGTGGTGCCTTTGTTGAAAATGGCAATATCGAACTCGGTGGCGGATTGCCCATCAATACACATGGTGGGCTGTTATCTGAAGCACACGTTTTGGGTATTACACATATTACAGAAGCGGTTAAGCAGTTGCGCGGTGATTGTGGTGATCGTCAGGTTAAAGATGCCGAGATTGGCGTGGTAACAGGTTGGGGTGACTTTGGTGATGGCAGTATTGCTATCCTGCGTCGCTAAACTATCTAACGGGAGATTAAAGACATGAGCGAACAAGCTTACAACAAACCCCTTCCCGGTCTGGATGGGTTAACCAAAGAATTTTATGACTTCTGCAAAGAGGAAGCGCTGAGCTTCCAAAAATGCAGCAACTGTGGAACTTTCCGTCACGTACCTCGCGAAATTTGTGCG
>CBDUPD010000193.1:0-5494 GCA_965368985.1 uncultured Spongiibacteraceae bacterium
TGCTTTTTCAGCTGGCAGCGGTATGGGAGAAACGAAAGGATTATATCAAATCCTTTGAATTTGCCAGCAAGGCTAATGCGGTTAGCAAAAAGTTTCTGCCTTATGATGCTAAAAAACACCGTAACCAATGTGCTCGTATACGTATGGGGTTTTGCAAAGAGTTATATCAGCATCGTGCTGAGTGTGGTGTGGAGTCAACCTTGCCGGTCTATGTGTTGGGTATGCCCCGTTCGGGTACTACACTGGTTGAGCAGATAATATCGGGGCATAGTGAAATATTTGGTGCTGGTGAGTTAGGCGTGATACCGCAAGTGGTTCAGGGTTTGAATCGTTGGGAGCGACATGTTGGATCGGGCCGAAATTACCCTGATTGTGTCGATGATTTAACACCATTGGTAGTAGAAGGTATTGCCGGGAATGTATTAAAAGAGCTTCAGGAATATGCCCCTGAAGCGAAACATATTGTGGATAAGTTGCCGCATAATTTTGAAAATATCGGTTTAATTAAATTTTTGTTTCCCAATGCAAAGATTATCTCGGTGCGTCGTGATCCACGTGATATAGCTATTTCTAACTATTTTACCGATTATCAGGCAAAACATGGGGGTATGGGATTTGCTTATGATTTAACCGATATTGGTGAGCAGTTGGCAGATCATAATTTGCTAATGCATCATTGGCATCAGGTATTTCCCGGTGAAATTCTTGAGGTGAATTATGAAGATGTTGTTGATGATCTTGAGGGTAGTGCCCGCAAGATGCTCGATTATATTGGTGTTGACTGGCAGCCTGGGGTGATGAAATTTAACGAACTTGAAAGAACCGTTAAAACTGCCAGTGTGTGGCAGGTGAGACAGCCCATTTATAAAACATCAAAAGAAAAATGGAAGAGGTACGAAGACTATTTGCAGCCATTAATACAGGGTACCAATAATAAAATACAGCCTGATCATATCGAGATGTTAACCCTGCCAGAGCCCGGGTTGTTGCAACAAGGTGTTGCTCTCTATGAAGAAAAGAATTTTGATGAAGCAGAGCTGAACTTTAAAAAAATGCTTCACCATAATCCTGAACATGCGGCATGTAACTATATGCTGGGCCTGGTTTGCTTAACTAAAAATCATATGCAAGAGGGTGTTGAGTTAATTGATAAGGCGTTGAAGAAGTGCCCATGGCAAAAAGAGTGGCGAGAGAGTCTGGTTAAGGCCTATGAGATACTCGGTGAGCATGAAAAGGCTGCAGCCCTGCAGAAACCCGCTAATGCAATCAGGGGTATTGAGAATGAAGAAGAGTATGCCACAGATATCTGGCATGATGATGAATAAGTCGCGTGAGCCTTTCTAGAGAACCTCTGAATAATGGCCTATCTTCCCTGTGACAGCGTCAGCTCCGTGCTCGAAGACCCAAAACACTTCGTGGGGCCGGCCCTCCTTATTTACGCCAGGTAGCAGCAATCGTTCCAGGCGAATTATTCAGAGTTTCCCTTATTATTGATGATGATATTAGCTGTTTTTTGTCAGGTTTATCGAAAATTAACTCCAATAGTTAAAGGCTTGTTTACAGGTCTTTTTTTATATGTGCTAATAAGCAGATAAAGAGTAATTGATGGTTTTTATATGACTAACCCGGAATTTGATCAATTGGTTCAAGCCTGTTATCAGGGGCCTATAGAAGAAAACCTGTGGCAAACTTTTTTGCAACTATTGCAAAAGGCACTTGATGCACGTTTTGCTACGTTATTGCTGCGGCCACCCAAAGCTGGTGACAGTGGCGTAGTGCTAAATGCTTATGTGTTATCAGATGATATTTATGATGAATATAATGAGCGTTATTTTTCAGATGACCCTTTTATTGACTTGCCTATTGGCAAAGCCTTTACGTCTGATGAGTTAGTCGATAATAAGAGTTTCAAAAAAACAGGGTTTTACAAAGATTACCTTAAGTCTGTCGATGTTGTGTATATTCTTGGCGTAGATCTGCAAGATGAAAATGGCTATAGCGCTCGCCTCCGGGTATCAAGAGGTGGAGATTCAAAAAACTTCTCCAGGGCTGATAAAGAATTGGTCGAGCGGCTTGTGCCGCATATGACTCAGGCTATTGTTTTGTACAGTCGTATTATTCATGCCGAGTCAAAGGCGAAGCCGTATCAGGATGCATTTGATCAAATGGAGATTGGTTGTGTAATTCTTGATAGTAAGCTTCGTGTGCTATCAAAAAACCGTGCAGCTGATGATCTGTTAGAAGAAAAAGTGAGTCTGGCAATTAAGGATGATCAGTTGGTTGTAGGGAGTCGTGATGAAAACAGGCGTTTCAAAGTGTTGATAGAAGAGATGCTTGCTGTTCAGCAATCCGGTGGGCTTCCTGATGTTTCTGCATTTAAGGTTGAGGTTCCTCATTCTTTAATAGGGCTTGGGGTTTTGTGCAGGGTAATGCCTCCTGCTGCTACGCCAGATGCAGGGCCTTCAATAACAGTTTTTATCAGTAACCCGGAAAAACCAAGGCTAAATAAAGTGACTATTCTGGAGCAATTATTCAGTTTGACTCTTTCAGAGGCGAAACTGGCTTTATTGTTGGCAAATGGTTTAAGTCTTGATGAGGCTGCAGAAGAACTCGGAATAACAAGAAATACAGCAAAATCGCATTTAAGTGCGACTTTCTCTAAAACCGGTGTGACGCGTCAGCCAAGTTTGGTTCAGCTTATACTGAGAAGTGTGGCGAGCGTTGGTTAAGAATTATTAACTATGTTAGAAACGCTTTCTCAAGAACTTCAATCTATTTTATCAGATGCCACATTGCAGGCTTGTGAGTTGCCGGCATGTAAAGGGCTGTCCCTGTTTCTGATTAACCCGGAATATTCGCTGGATGCTCTGGATGAAGAGTCGGCCAGAAAGGTGATGGATAATCCACTTTATTGGATGTTCTGTTGGGCTAGTGGCAGGGCAATGGCCCAAATGATTTTACATCAACCTGAAATTGTATTTGATAAAGTCGTTCTGGATGTGGGGTCCGGTTCAGGAGTGGTCGCCATAGCTGCAGCGTTGGCAGGAGCTAAAAAAGTGATTGCCAGTGACCTTGATAAAATGTCACATAAGGCAATCAGTTTGAATGCTGAATTGAATAATGTTGAGTTGGAAATTATTGGTGATTATCAAGAGTATTATGGAGCGATTGATCTGATTACCATTGCAGATGTTCTCTATGATAGTAGTAATATTCCTTTGCTTGAAAACCTTATAGCCCGGGCTCCAGAGCTATTATTGGCTGATTCACGGGTGAAAAATTTTAGCTATCCGGGGTTGAGATGGGTGACAACATTGGCGGGTGAAACTTTTCCGCCATTGGGTGGGTTTGATGAGTTTTTTGAGGTGAATGTTTTTCAAACTGAATGCATAGTCTGAGAGATTGTCATGATTAAAGAGAAAACCGAATTTTCCGTAAAGGGTAATATTGTCAGAGGTTATTTTTACAAACCTGAATTCAGTGATGATATGCCGATTCCTCTAATAATTATGTTTAACGGTTTTGCAACTCATTGGTGTACGGGTACGCTTGCAACTATCGAGGCTTTTACCGAGGCAGGCTTTGCAACACTGAACTTTGATTACAGGAATTTCGGTATTAGTGGTGGTGAACCTCGACAATTGCTGGATATTCCTGAGCAGCTCAATGACTGTCGTGCAGCAATAGAGCATGTAAAAGCTCAAAGCTGGGTGGACCAGAAGAAGATTGTTTTGTGGGGAAGTTCATTGGGGGGAGGGCATGCTATCAGTATGGCATCTGAATACCCCGATATTGCGGCGTTGGTTGCCCAGGTTCCTCATTGTTGTAGTCGTGCTGCATTCAAATGTGTTTCCCTTGCTTCAGTCTTTAAGGGTGTGTCGGCCGCAATTATGGATGGCCTGGGTAGTCTGGTGGGACGTCAGCCTGTTTTATTGCCTGTTGTATCTGAGCCCGAAGATTATGGCGTGATGAATCACCCTGGCTGGAAAACATAATATCTACGTCTTGCTGCAGATAGCCCAAGCTGGAAAAATGAGATCGTTGCTCGCGGCTTACTGCGGGGTGGAGATTATCGCCCTATTACTGTCGCCGATAAAATTTTGTGTTCTGCTTTATTTGTAGCGGGTAGTAAAGATGCGGGTGTTCCTCTGGTTGCGGTAGAAAATACGGTAGCCAAAATTAAACATGCAGAGTTGTATGTTTATGAGGGTGACCATTTTGAAGTCTATCATGGCTCAAAACAGCCTGAAATTTTAAGAAGGGAACTTGAATTTATTGTTAAAATTATTAAAAGCGTGTAATTCATTCATTGAGTGCTATTATTAACAGTTGTGCAATAAAGCCATTATCCCATTGATATTAATGGAAGAAAGCTGAAAAATAATAACAATATTCGTGAGAGGACGAATTGATGGGCATAGATTCAGACGATAGTTTCGCAGAAGAAATTGTTGAAATCTTTGTTGAGGAAGTTGGAGAAGTTCTTGAGCAGATTGATGAAAATTTTCCTCTTTGGGAAAATAACTCAGCCAATGAGGCTGCGCTAAAAGAAGTACGTCGTGCATTCCATACATTAAAGGGAAGTGGGCGAATGGTTCAGGCTGAGGAGATTGGTGAGTTATCCTGGGCTGTTGAAAATATGCTCAATCGTCTGATAGATAAAACCCTGAAAATCAATGACTCAATTTATGAACTGGTAAAAGAAGTTCGTAACATCATACCTGCAATGTTAACTGCGTTTGAAAACAAACAGGCGGCGGCCTTGTCAGGTGTGAATTTCACGCAGATGATTGATCAGGCGAATGCCATTGTTGAAGGCAAAAAAGTTGCTTCAATAGCGACGTTTGCTACAGCTGAGCCCGCAAAGGAGACCGTAGAACATCATCAGAGCGAGGCATTTGATTCAATGCTTTCAACGGTCGATATGGTTGATATTGAAACTTTAAAAGGAAGAATGGGCGAGCTTGCTTCGTCACTGGATGAGATTAAACGTAATTTGCTCTCTATGAGTGCCAAGGTCAATTCATTGAGTACAGAGGTGGGTATGATGCCCAAATCACTTGACCCGGTTGCTATCACCAGGCAGTTGGAAACAGCCGATAAGGAAATACACGAGCTGAAGTACTTTATGAAGGCGACCAGTGAGCAAATGATGATTGATGTGAATACAACGCAAAAACGCTTGTCGGCAAAAGTCGACATGGAGCTTGGTATAATAAGTGATCTTGGTGAGCAGGTGACGACAGAGGTGGCTATGGTGGCCGTCGACTTGAAAGCAGAGCTGATGAATCAGATAAAAAAGTGGGCATTGGGCAGTGCGTTTGGCTTTTCAGTTGTTGTTTTGTTGATTAGCTTGTTTGTGAAGTAATTGAATAAACTTGGCAAAAAGACAATTGCGGTTTACTATATAGTTGTTGATACACAATTTTAGAAGATTGAAATGATTGCAGTGATAATGACACAAAAGATTGTAGTGATGGTTGAATCCGTTGCT
>CBDUPD010000194.1:0-5441 GCA_965368985.1 uncultured Spongiibacteraceae bacterium
TTTATAATTTCAGACAGAGAACCATCAGCCGGCGCAACAACCTCTATAACAACCTTATCAGTTTCAATATCTACGATTAATTCATCGCGTTTAACGGCTTCACCAGGCTGTTTATACCAGGTAGCAATCGAACCATCAGCGATAGATTCCGGAAATTGGGGTGCTTTTATTTCAATACTCATTTTGAACCCTTAACGTCTTTCTTGTCGTTACTTGCATCAGTAATTCCCAATGCATCATTAATTAGTTGGTTTTGTTGTGCAATATGAAGCGCTGCATAACCTGCAGCAGGTGATGCAGAAGGCGTTCTTGCAGAAACCTGAAGCAAAACCTTTGGATGCGTTTTATGAACAGCCCGATAGAATCGATGTTGACAGTTATACCATGCACCCTGATTTCTTGGCTCTTCCTGACACCAATGCATATCTTTTACTTTCGTATAACGCTTTAGAATACTCGTGAGGCCATCTTCATCAAATGGATATAATTGTTCAATACGGATGATAGCCACATGATTCAATCCCTGCTCTCTTCTCACTTCCAAAAGGTCATAATAAACCTTACCGCTACACATCACGATACGAGTGACTTTTTTAGGATCTATATCGGCATCAATTTCATCAATTGACGTCTGAAACAACCCATCTGCCAGCTCATCCAGAGTAGAAACTGCAAGCTTGTGACGCAACAAACTTTTTGGCGTAAAAATAACTAACGGTTTTCTTAAATCTCTGGATATCTGTCTTCTTAACAAATGATAAATCTGCGCAGGGGTTGTCGGCACACAGACCTCAATATTTTTTTCTGCACAAAGCTGTAAATACCGCTCCAACCTTGCCGAAGAATGTTCAGGTCCCTGTCCTTCATAACCATGAGGCAACATCATTACCAAGCCACATAAACGTTCCCACTTATGCTCACCGGACGTGATAAATTGATCAATAACAACCTGGGCTCCATTGGCAAAATCTCCGAACTGGGCTTCCCATATAACCAACGCATCGGGCTTGGTTGTCGCATAACCATACTCAAAAGCCAGCACCGCTTCTTCTGATAGAAACGAATCATGAATTGTCATTTTTGGTTGTGAAGCAACACAATGCTGCAAAGGGATATACGTACTGCCATCTTTTTGATTATGTAATACCGCATGACGATGTGAAAATGTACCTCTACCTACATCTTGCCCGGTAATACGAATAGGATTACCGTCTGCTAACACTGTCGCATAAGCAAGGTTTTCTGCATAACCCCAGTTAATTTCAAGAGCTCCGGCAGTCATCTTCTTGCGATCATCAAGAATCTTGGCAACTTGACGCTGCACAACAAAGCCATCAGGTACCTCGGTTAACTTAAGCGCCAACTCTTTAAGTTTTTCTCGATCACATCGGGTATCCCAATCAAAATGATGTTCATGGCCAATATATGGCGTCCAGTCTACAAACAACTCAGTATTGGGCTTTTTAACCAGACTCTTTGCCACATGCATACCGTTATCCAGTGCTTCACGGTATTCTTCTTTGAGCTTTTCATCTTCAGCGGCAGTAATAACAGATTCATCAATCAAGCGTTGTGCATAGAGATCACGCGTAGTTTTATGTTTTTTAATAACAGCATACATTAACGGCTGCGTACCAGACGGCTCATCTGCTTCGTTATGACCACGACGACGATAACAAACCAGGTCAATAACTACATCCTTTTTAAACTGATTACGAAAATCAACAGCCATCTGGGTAACAAACAAAACTGCTTCAGGATCATCACCATTCACATGAAAAATCGGTGCCTGAACCATTTTTGCAATACCCGTACAATACTCGGTTGAACGCGCATCCTCACGCTTATTGGTTGTAAAGCCAACCTGGTTATTAATAACGATATGAATAGTACCGCCCGTCCCATATGCCCGGGTTTGTGACATCTGGAATGTTTCCATCACAACACCTTGCCCGGCAAATGCCGCATCACCATGCATGACAACCGGCAGCACTGAAGCACCAACAGAATCTTCCCGACGGTCCTGACGTGCACGTACAGAACCCTCAACAACAGGAGAGACGATTTCAAGGTGAGAGGGATTAAAGGCTAATGCCAAATGCACTTCACCACCTGGTGTCATTACATTGGTTGAAAAGCCCTGATGGTATTTCACATCGGCCGAACCACGGTATTCGGCCTTGCCTTCAAACTCATCAAAAAGATCAGCCGGATTTTTTCCCAGTGTATTTACCAGTACATTCAAACGACCACGATGAGCCATACCAATAACAACTTCTTTTACTTTGTAAGACCCCGCACGCTGAATCAACTCATCCATCATGGGAATTAATGACTCACCGCCCTCCAGGCCAAAACGTTTAGTGCCCGGGTATTTTGAACCCAGATACTTTTCCAGACCTTCTGCGGCTGTTAATCGTTCAAGCAGGTGTTTTTTTACATCATGACCATAATCAGGTGCAGACCTGACGCCATCCATTCTTTGTTGAATCCAGCTACGCTGCTCGGTATCAACGATGTGCATAAACTCGGCACCAATACTTCGACAGTAGGTTTTGTCCAGAGCTTCATAGATTTCACGCAAGGTAGCTTCGTCTTTGCCAAAATAGAATTGTCCGGTTTGAAACAAGGTATCAAAATCAGCTTCAGATAACTGATGAAAACCCAGATCAAGATCACGAACATGCTCGCGCTTCTCCAAACCCAAAGGGTCCAGATTAGCCCTTTGATGACCACGTTGCCGGTAGGCACTGATCATTCGCACAACAGCTACCTGCTTGCGCTCATATTCTGTTGCTTCACCGCTGTATGAACTATCAGTTGCTGCCGGGCGCAGTTTTGCCTTGCCCAATAATTCGAAGTGCTCACGAATCGTTGAATGGGGTATATCAGAAACTACACCATCAACTTTTGGTAGCTTATCAAAATACCCACGCCATGATTCAGGCACTGAGTTAGGATCTACAAGATACTCTTCATAGAGACCTTCAACATAGGTGGCATTTCCACCTGATATGTGAGAAGAGCGCCAAAGGCGTTCCATTATACTGTCATGCATATGTACATAACCTTAAACAAAAAGATTTAAATCAAAATCGACCGAACAACCAGCTTTGAAAAGCTTTAACCTATCAAGGCTGCCATATTATCGGGCATTTCCCGGCAATACGAAATCACATTGGTGCAGCAATTATAAAAATGACATTCCATATAACGCAATTAAGCACAAATATCGTCAAATCAGGCTATTGTATCGTAAAAACAATGCCCTCTAATTAACCGGGGTATCAGATAGCAATTTTAATGCCGATTGTTTGAGGCATATCAATTTAATGTGCTTCATTAACAATTTGTATATTATCTACGATCAGTTGAAGGGATTGTTCGCCTCGATAATGGTTAATTGATAAACGATAGACCAATGCAACTTTATGAGCCCGGGTATTAGGCCATTCATTTTCATCACAATTAAAATGAATAGCATCAATACCATATTTATCACTCGCATTGAGTGCTACCTGCATTTTCAAATGCCTTGTACCGACTATAAGTTGATTCAGCAAATAGAACTCACCATCAAACAAGGGTTCAGGCAAATGCTGCCCCCAAGGCATAGCATCTCGAATCAGCTGGGCAGTATAAAGATTCATGTCTTTTGCTTCTACTTCACCATCAGACTCAATAACCGCTTCAAACAGGCTATCATCCTGAATATTTGCCAGAACATCATCAAAGGCACTTTGAAAGCTCTGCAGTTTATCTAAAGTCAGGCTCAAACCAGCCGCCATCGCATGGCCACCAAACTTGTCCAGTAATCCTGCATGAGTAGTAGCAATTTCATCAAGCACATCTCGCAGATGAATTCCCTTGATGGAGCGCCCTGACCCTTTCACCTCATTGACATCATCACTGTCAGCTCTTGCAAAAGCTATCACAGGGCGGTGAAACTTCTCTTTTATTCGAGATGCAACCAGCCCTACTACCCCTTGATGCCAATCTTCATGAAACAGGCAAAAACCTCTGGGAATTTCATCAAGGCTTGAAGTTATTTCATCAACGATAAGCAAGGCCTCTTTTTGCATCTGCTGCTCAATAGAACGCCGGTCTCGATTAAAATCATCCAGCGCCTGCGCAAGCTCTGCTGCCAACTCTTCAGACTCTGTTACCAGCAACATAATGCCTTGAGTCATATCATCCAACCGGCCCGCTGCATTTAACCTTGGCCCTAGCGTAAACCCAAGATCAATACTTGAAAGGTAGCGATAATCTTTGGAGGCTATCTGCAGCAAATGCCTGATACCCGGGCGCATATGCCCGCCACGCAGACGTTTAATACCCTGAGCAACCAATATACGATTATAAAAATCCAGAGGAACAACATCGGCCACAGTTCCCAAAGCAACCAGATCAAGATAATTAGCCAGATTGGGCTCAGCAATACCTTGCTCTTCGAACCAGCGGTTTTCTCGCAGCACCTTTCGAAGGGCAATCATCAAATAAAAAACAACACCAACACCCGCAAGATTTTTACCGGGAAAGCCACACTCTGGCTGATTGGGGTTAATAATCGCTACTGCTTTGGGCAACTCAGCACCCGGAAGATGATGGTCAGTAACAATAACATCAATACCCAGACTGTTAGATTTCGCCACACCGGCAATACTTGAAATACCATTATCAACCGTAATTAATAGATCAGGTTTTTGCCAGGCCAGTTCATCAACGATCGCTTCAGACAGACCATAACCATATTCAAAACGATTAGGGACCATAAAACCGACATTGGTGAATCCCATTTTTTCCAGAACCAATAGCGCCAGTGTGGTGCTGGTAGCTCCATCTGCATCAAAGTCACCAACAATAATGATTTTTTGTTTGAACCGGAGGGCTGCCAATAAACGATCAACAGCTTGTTGCATGCCCTTCATTAAAAAAGGATCAACCAGCTCACTTAACTCATGATGGATTTCGTGGCTTTGCGTAATACCACGTTGTGCCAGCAAACGCCGGAGTAGAGGATGTATATCATCTGAAAGCTGGCTTTCAACTGTGGCAATACGACGTTTAATAAGCGGTTGAGGCATATCACAACTCTGATACAAGTTGTTGTAAGTCGGGATTTAGCCCGACAAGTAGATTGCATATTAGCTAAAAGTCGGGATAAATCCCGACCTACAATTATATATTGTCTTTTATAAATTGATGTACTACAGCCATATCATTTTCGAGCACAGTATAACGCTCTTCGCGCCCCATCAAGTCACTCATATGATGTGGCAAACCTGGCTCTTCTTTCTGACCCGACTTTAATGCAGCCTCGGCAAATTTTGCAGGATGCGCAGTAGCCAGTGTCACCATAGGCAAATCACAGGTACGCCTCACTTCACGAGCTGCTTTCACACCAATAGCAGAATGCGGATCAAGCAGATACTCACTTTCAT
>CBDUPD010000195.1:0-5432 GCA_965368985.1 uncultured Spongiibacteraceae bacterium
TTAATCATCGACTCTAATAACTCACCCTCTGCATTAAGGTTGCACCAAATCAAAACACTATCATCTATACTGTTTGCTATCTCAGCAGCTCTTTCGCATCTTTCTCGAACTGACTCTTTTCTTGCTTTATTTCGTTCCTGCAATCCTTGAGCAACCGTAACAAACATATCATCTGTAGGGTCTGTATCAATTACATACTCTTTGTATTCAATTTCAGGGAGATTATAATCTGAACCATCATAACCAATATCAGACGGGCTTCTTAAAACAATACTCCATGTTGATAGCCATTCCCAAAACTTGTATTTACCATGCCCCTTAAGTCTCCACTTAGATGTATCGGCACCATCATGAATAAAGAACATAGCCAACATCTCAACCTGGCTCATAATCCCTAAAAACTCACTTTGTGTACCAAGCTCCATAAAATCATTAGGTGATGGAGTGGCAGTACAAGAAAGCCTAAATGGTATGTTTTTTGAAAAATCTGTAATGTATTTACGAATAGAACCTTGCATACCTTTCAATATTGAAGACTCATCCAATACAATACCGCTAAATAAATCAGGATTGAAATTCTTTAGCATTTCGTAATTGGTTACAAAAATATAAGGATATTCTTCTATTGTTGAGTCATCACGGACATACGCAGCATTAATGCCAAACTTGCCGCCCTCCCTTACTGTTTGATGTGATACACAAAGAGGCGCAACAATTAACACTGGTTTGTTAGTATAATCAGCAACATTTTTAGCCCATGATAACTGAGTAATTGTTTTACCAAGACCAGTATCTAAAAATAAAGCTGACTTACCACGCTTTAAAGCCCACTCTAAGCAGTCTGATTGAAACCCAAACATTTCCTTTGGCTTCCAAACATTTCCTGTAAATATGGCTTCATGATGTATAAAAGATTTTGTAGCTAAAAAATCGGAATATTCCATAGTGTCCCCTTGTTGTAGTTAGTCGCCCTTGTGAGTAAATCGACGCTGGCTTCACAAGGGAGAATTTAAGGCTAAATGCCACCAGCCCTTTTAATATAATTCTTTTTTTAAATAGTGCAAACTTTTATTTCATTTATTTATCGTTACTTTTATTTAAACAATAGAAGACATTTAAATAAAAAATCCCGCATTATTAGCTAACTGTATTTGAATCATCATTTCTTCACTGTATTCATTGTTTTCTTGCGTTGGCAAAAAATCCAAATGCCTCCAGTAAATTTTATAATTAAACCATTCTCCCTCCATTCTTTTTTTCTTGAATGTTTTATGTAATCTTGCCTCTAGGTCATAAGCATGTGATCTACTTTTGCACTCATATATATCAAGTATTTTAAGCTTATAAGGATTTCCTGTTTGCAATTCTTTTAATCTTCTTGATACGTTAATAGCGACACCAATTTTGATAGGGTTTCTTTTATGACCGCATTGAATAAAATATATGTAATGTCTCATAACCCATCTGCCCATGTTCGGTCTGTATGCTTCTCCACAAAATTACTTGGTTTTTTATTTACATTATTATATTTATTTAAAACATTATTGTTTGTGTTCATCTGTTGTTCATCTGTTGTTCGTTTGTTGTTCATTTGTTGTTCAGATGATTGGTGCTTACTGTAGTTAATTATTGATATTAAACGGTTTTTACTGCTGGTTTGTTGTTCAATCATTTCAAGCTCCTCAAACAGCTTTAGAAGCCTCTGAATTTTGCTCTCATTAATGCCAGTTGCAGTAGATAATGCCTTTCTTCCGGTTAATAATTGTCCTCGGTCGACAGTTATTAATTTGCCATTCATTACGAATTGATTAGGTTTATGATTAGCTGTAAGAAGTAAATGAAGCCATAAATGTACAGCTTGAGAATCGCTATAGACTGACGACTCTTTTAATTTTCGGTGTATGCTTATCCATCCTGACATATTAAAACCTGACTTTACCCTGACATAAAAGAAGGCGCGGTGGCTGTCAGGTAGCCAATTCAAGAGCAACCAAGAATCTTTTACCGCGTCATGTAGTATAACTTAAATTTTATCTTTCTGTACAATATTATTAATGTATAATCTCTATCGCGCATAAAGCGTAAACGCGAGGGCGTTTTGTTTTGCCTGGTTAGGTTATTCTAGCCAGGCTTTTTTTATCGAACATCAACCCACATCCACCCCTGATCATTCATTGCCTGAACACTAGGCTTCTCATCTCTACTAATCAACGTAGCCTCTTTCTGGTCTTTAGTGATTCCTGTTAATGGGTAAGATAGATTGCCGATGTAATAGATGCGGCTTCCTTTGCTTATTTTGTATAGGTTGTAGTTCATTTGCTATCCTTAATTGAAATACTGGTAAATATTCAAAACACATGATGTTGGTACAAATACAAGCACCATCCAGAATACCCATTGCATAATAAATTTTGTCGTGTCATCTATCATCACTCAACCTCCACAGGTTTATTAAGGGATTCCATCAGGTCTGTAAAGCCTAACTCTCCTTTGTCTTGTTTCTTCTTGAGCCATTCTGGTTTAGCTCCCAATCCATTAGGGAATTCGTTGCTCTCAGGAAGTAATCTATAACCCCAAACATCTTGACCTGTATTCAATCTTACATAAATATCAAGAGACTCCAATATAGTAAACTCTTCTCCTTTGTACTCGCCATTATCGTTACCCTGATGTATAACAACATCGCCAACTTTAAAATACTCTGGTGGTTTTGGTGGTGTGTTCATTTTCTACTCCTCATTCATTCTTTCTGGGTATATTCGAGCATACTTGCAGTTGATATTATATCCGGCCAATGGATAATTACTCTCATCTACAAGATACGGCTCATCAATAACATTTAATCTAAACGTGAACTTTTCAACACTTAAATTATTAAGAGTAACTACGTCGCCTAGATTAACGTAATACATGCCCTCTTCTGTAGGTTTCTCTGCTGTCCATTTACCGTGACTCATACATCACCTCTTGACCAATAGTCATTCTCTTTATCCTTTTGGTACGCTTCCATAACAAGATCATCCAATTCTCCCGTATTAACCATACTCGGAAAATCATCTATCTCTACCTCTGATTCGTCAAAGTGCTGAACTATTTTTACAATAGAATACTCAATCTCTGGATACTCCTCAGGGTGACCGTATTCAGGGTGACCGTATTCAGGATGGTAGCAAGCTGGACGTCCCTTGCTGCAACTTACATCATCTACTGTTACATCAAAGCACAGCCAGCCAGTAGACGTTTTTGTTTGCCAGTGTATTTCGTAGCTCATTTTCTCTGCTCCATAACCATTCTTATAAATGGCTTCGTAACTGTTTCTAAATATTTTCTATCGCTTTCTGATTCTTCTTTTCCGTCAAAATCAAGCCACTCTTGAACAGTTTTTTTAGTGCATCCACCCCAGCAAATATCATCTACAATAACTAACATATAATCGCCAATCTTAGCGCAATTATGCCTATGATTCCCACCATATGAGTAGCAGAAGTCGGCAGAGCGCAGGTCGGCAGAGCTCAGGTTGGCAGAGCTCAGGTTGGCATAGCGCAGGTCGGCATAGCGCAGGTTGGCAGAGCGCAGGTTGGCATAGCTCAGGTTGGCATAGCTCAGGTTGGCATAGCTCAGGTTGGCCCTCCATAAACTAATTTCTTTTTTTATCGCATCTTCTAGGCAATCTGCAACGCTGTCGAATTCGCCTGAGTGTATTACTTCGCCGTTGTCATATCTTTCAATCATCTCTATCTCCTTTTATTTAATTTCTACCTGAATCGTATGCTATAAATACCACCTTTGCAAGCATATAATTTAAAATATAATTTAATTCTTTTCTTGCACAACATTAAAAACTGTATTAATCTGTAGTTCAACAAGTGAGGAATTTATGAGAAAAAAAAGCGAATTAACTGTTTCCGAAATGGCCGAATATGCCGACTGGTATTTTAACAGGTACTTCAATACTAACATTGAGGCCGCTGAATACTTTAAAACGAACAGCCCGACAATAAGCCAGGTTAGGAAAGGCAAACAACCTCCTAATGATTTAATGCTTGGAGCGTTTGGTTATACAAAAGAGCGTATTTATAAAAAGGTGCAGAAATGAGATATTCAAAACTTGATCTCGAAATGAAGCGCAGAAGTGAAGAGATGGACAAGATAGTATCACGTCCAACATTCTCCAGGTTTCCGCGCAATACTAAAGTAAAAGATTTGCCTAAGATGGGAGCTTATAAAAGGAGTGGTAAGAATGAGCACTGAAGAAGATGTGTATCAAAAACCAGAAGACAATAATACTAATATTGATCTATGGAAGTCAGTAGAGCAAACACCGGCATCTCAAGTAAAACCTGCTAAGTTAAATGGCGTGGCCTGTAAGTCAGTGAAGCCTCACTATCAACGAATGAGAGCTACTGAGATGTTCGGGCCGTTTGGTGAAGGGTGGGGAGTTATACCTGAATCAGTTAAATTTGAGCGTACGCAAATAGGCGACACCCATTTATTACATTATACAGCTACAATGTTTTATATCTTCAAAGGCAAGCGGGGAGAGTTCCCTATTTGCTCTACAGAAAAAGAAGCATACGTTACAAGCGCAGGAAAAGGATATCTGAAAATAGATGATACTGCTGATAAGAAGGTAGCCACCAACGCATTAACAAAAGGATTGAGCTTTCTAGGCTTTAGCGCAGATGTATTTCATGGTCTTTATGATGATATAAATTACGTTAATCATATGCAATCCGAAGAGATTGGAGAAAAAGAAATTAAGCAGATTGATGAAAAGCATGAGTATCAAGAGTGGCGATCTAAGGCATTATCAGAATTAGCGCTTTGTGACACTGTTGCTAGTTTAGAAAAACTATATTTTTCAGTATTACGAAAAATGAATGAAAAAGGTGATAGCAAAGCAGTTGTAAAAGCAGAAGAAGTTAAAACAGCAAGACTTAATAAACTAATGGAGAAAAAATAACATGACAAAAGCACTAAGTAAATACAATGAATTTGAAGCAACAATAAACGAAGTTGTTACCGCTGGCAACTTCTTGCCTGATGTTTCAACTAAAGAAGGCTATGAGAAATCTAAGCGTGTTGCCCTTGATGGTCGTAAGGTTTGGAATGCTGTAGATAAAACACGTAAGGCTTTGGGCGAAGAGGCGCGTCAATTAGTAATTGATATCAATAACGAAGGCAAAAAGTATCTTGCTACTATTGATGATGCTATTACCCCTCACCTTGAGGCATACAAAGAGCATGATGCAGAGATTAAGCGCAAAGAAGAAGCCGCAGCGCAAGCGATCACAGACCGCATAGAATCATTTAAATCTCCAATACTCAACGCCTACAACATGAACTCTTCAGAGCTTGGCGATATCATAGCGGATCTTCAGAATGACAAGCTTGAAGGTTTTGGGAATAGAACCATTGAAGCAGGTAAAGTA
>CBDUPD010000196.1:0-5427 GCA_965368985.1 uncultured Spongiibacteraceae bacterium
AGATGTTTCAGTTAAGGTGTGGTAGGCAGCTTCGATATTTTCCTGTGCCAGAAAAAGTTTACCTTTTGTGTAAGCCAGTAAAACGATGTCCTCTTCAGAGAGAGCCTTTTGTGCAATAGTTTGTAGTTGATATGAGGCTAAAGTAAACTCGCCGTTGTCAATGAGATCGAGAACGGTGTTTATTTCAGCTTCGAAGGCTGATGGTGGTTCATCAGCAGTGATAGAGGCTTCATGGCTGTCATGGTGAGTGATAGCAGGTTGTGACGCGCAGCTTATTAGAAGAAGATATAGGCTTGTAATTAATAGAAAGAAAATAACACGCATTTCATTTACCATGTTTTGCTTTAAGTTCTGATGTCATCAGGTAATAGGTAATAATAATGACAGCAACGTTATACATCGTAGCAACCCCTATTGGTAATCTTGATGATATTAGCTATAGGGCAGTTGATATATTAAAAGCCGTTGATTATATAGCAGCAGAAGACACGCGTCATAGTTCACGGCTTATGCAACATTATTCTATTACAACGCCTATGCTAGCTTATCACGAGCACAGTGGCGAGAGTCAGACTGATAAAGTGATAGGTCTACTGCAACAAGGAAAAAATATTGCTTTGATATCTGATGCCGGAACACCGTTGATATCTGATCCTGGCTACCGTCTGGTTAAGAAACTGCAAGAGTTGAATTTAAAGGTTGTTCCCATTCCGGGTGCCAGCGCCTTGCTTGCCGCATTAAGTGCAGCAGGTTTGCCAACTGACCATTTTAGCTTTGAAGGCTTTTTGCCAGCCAGGCAGAAGGCGCGCATGGATGTTTTGCAGTCATTGAGAGATGCTACTCGAACGCTGGTATTTTATGAGGCTCCACATCGTATTGTTGATAGTGTGAATGATATGTATGAGATTTTTGGCGGTGAGCGGCGTATTACACTAGCGCGTGAGCTGACCAAAAATTTTGAAACGATTAAACAAAAAAGCTTAAGTGAAATGAAAGGCTGGGTTGCTGAGGATCAGGATCAGCAGCGAGGTGAAATTGTGTTGGTGTTGGAAGGTGCCAAGCCGGTATTGAACAGTGAGATTGATAGTTCAGCTGCTGCATTGATTGAGCTTCTTGTTAACGAGCTGCCACCCAGGCAAGTGAGCAAAATAGTTGCCGAGCATTGTTCAATTCCCAAAAAACTGGTGTATGACTACGTTCTTTCCTTGAAAAAATAACTATTACTGGTAGGCTTGCCCACGGTGTTGGTCAGGCAATCGCCGCTTTATTGCTTTTTGTGATAGAGGGGAGGAAAGTCCGGGCTCCATAGGGTAGAACGCCAGGTAACGCCTGGGGGGCGCGAGCCTACGGAAAGTGCAGCAGAGAGTAGACCGCCGATGGCCTTAGGGTACAGGTAAGGGTGAAAGGGTGCGGTAAGAGCGCACCGCGTAACTGGTAACAGCTTACGGCATGGTAAACCCCGTTCGGAGCAAGACCAAATAGGTTTCCTATAGGCGTGACCCGCGCTGGAAACGGGTAGGTTGCTTGAGGTGTATGGTGACGTACATCCTAGATGAATGATTGTCCTCGACAAAACCCGGCTTATGACCAACACCACCACTTCACATTCTTGGCTTACTCGACAACCAGGTCGGTTGATGATTTGCATTGTTTGATGCAGAATAAATGAAAGTCCTTTTTATAAGTCACTATCTGGGCAGAATTGTGTGAAAGCACATTGCTTGGTTCTCTTTCCTGAAAGCAGAGATAGATTTATGTCGTATCGACTAAAAGAGTTATGCAAGAAATTGGGTGTATCGTTTTCCGGGAACGGGGAGTTGGAGTTAACGCATGTCTGTGGATTGGATGGACTGGGTGCAGGCGGTGTAGCATATCTTAGTAATACCAGTTCAGTGGCAAGAGCATCGACACCTGCTGATGTGGCAAGGTTGATTAATGAGGGGCTAAAGGGAATCGATAGTGATAATCTTGCGATAGTTGTTTCCAAAGAAGTGCAGAGTGATTCCCATAACCTTATCCATACCGATGACCCTCAAGCGTTACATGGGCAAATTGCCTTATTGCTTCACCCTCATCCAAAATCTTCAAGAGAGATACATCCATCAGTTGTAATTGGCATGAATACCGAAATAGGTAAAAACGTCACGATGGATGCCGGTGTGGTTGTTTATGATGATGTGAAAATTGGCGATAACACAGTTCTTAGAGCGGGTGTTGTTGTTATGCACGGTGTCACTATCGGGAAAGACTCCTATCTATATCCTAATGTCGTTGTTAGAGATGGCTGTAAAATAGGTGATCGGGTAATTCTTCATCCTTGTGCAGTGATTGGTGCTGACGGGCATGGTTATTTTCAGCGAGAGGGTAAAAATATTAAAAATCCGCAAGTGGGTATCGCCATTATCGAAGATGATGTTGATGTTGGGTCATGTGCCACTGTGGATAGAGGAAGGATGAGCGATACCATTGTGAGGCAGGGAGCCAAACTCGATAATCAGGTGCAAATTGCGCATAATGCTGATGTCGGGGCTAATGCACTGATTTCGGCACATTGTGCTATTGGTGGTAGTGCCAAAATTGGCCATAACCTTATTATGGGTGGTCAGGCAGCAATTAAGGATCACGTGACTGTTGGGAATAATGTGACGGTGATGGCAAGAGCTGCAATTACATGCAATACAGCTGATGGAGAGGTGATTGGCGGGTTTCCCGGCAGACCTCAGAAGCAATGGATGAAAAGTCAGGCTAATATTAATCGTCTGGATGAATTGTACGAAAAAGTCCGTAAGCTGGAGCAAATGCTTAAAGAGTAAGCGCCTTTTTATGCCGTATGGCCGGGTTTTGGAAAGAATCAGTGGCTATTGGTTATCCCCCTAATGCTTTAACTTCTTTTTTCTTTTAACACTCAAACTTAATGTATTACTTTAAGTTTGAGTGTTACTTTGTTGAAAATAAAAGCTAAAATATATCGTACTGGTTGTTTCTCGGTCTTTTCGGCGAATTTAAGCACATTTTCGCAGCAAATTTCTGCATTTTTATGTTTTTTCTACTTGTAACACTGTGAATTTATTTCTATAGTGTCATTAAGTGGTGAAAAGTGGGTCAAAGTGGAATTTTTTGGCTTACACAATAATAAAAGTGGGGAAACAGACGTGTTTCGTGGAGTGCAGCATATAAATATGGATGCTAAGGGTCGCATGGCTATGCCGACCAAGCACCGTGATGCCTTCAATCTCACTGATAATGGACAGTTAATTGCCACAATAGACATCAATTCTCGATGCATACTCATATACCCTCTATCCACTTGGGAGGAAATTGAGAAAAAATTTCTTAATGTTCCTGGCCTAAGCAAGTCTGCGCGCAGAGTGCAGCGATTAATAATCGGAAATGCTACTGATCTGGAAATGGATGGTAATGGCCGAATTCTGCTTTCACCATCACTTCGTAAGTACGCAGGTCTCGAGAAGAAAGTTGTACTGGTTGGAATGAATAATAAGTTAGAGCTTTGGGATGAAGAAGCATATCTTGCTGAAGAAGAGCAGGCTATTGAAGATGCCAATAACGGTAATCTTGATCTTCCTGAAGATTTGCAGCACCTGGTTTTATAATGAATGGTGATTCTGATGCATGAGTCGGTTCTATTACATGAATCCGTAGCAGCGTTAGATGTTGATGCTGATGGTATTTATGTGGATGGCACATTTGGCCGTGGAGGACACTCGTCTGAAATTCTCAAAAAGCTTTCTGAAAAAGGCAGGTTGATAGCATTCGATAAAGACCTGGCTGCTATTGATCATGCTGCAGAAGCCTTTAAAGATGAAACAAGACTTTCTCTTAATCATGGCAGCTTTGCAGAGATGAAGAGCATTATTAATAGCTATGGACAGTTAAATGAAGTTCAAGGTATTTTGTTAGATTTAGGTGTTTCTTCTCCTCAGTTGGATGAGGCGGATCGAGGATTCAGTTTTTTGCGTGATGGCCCGTTGGATATGCGTATGAACCGTTCTGTTGGTGAAACTGCTGCGCAATGGATAAATCGTGCTGAGGCAAATGAAATTCGTCGTGTTCTTAAAGTGTACGGCGAAGAGCGCTGGGCGAGCCTGATTGCCAAAAGAATCGTAGAGCGTCGCATAGATAAACCGTTTGAGCGTACTCTGGATCTGGCCGGATTTATTTCAGATGTTATTCCCAATAAGGCGCAAGAGAAAGGTAAGCATCCGGCAACGCGTAGTTTTCAGGCTATACGTATTTATATTAATGGTGAGCTTGATGATCTTGAGAGTCTTCTTCAAGACGTAGTTAGTATTTTGAAGGCGGGTGGGCGCCTGGTTGTTATCAGTTTTCATTCGCTTGAAGACAGAATAGTGAAGCAGTTTATTCGAGACCAGGAAAGAGGGCCCCAGCTACCTCGAAATATTCCTGTGACAGATTTTAGTCGAGGTGAACATCTGAGGAGTGTTGGAAAGCCAGTGAAGGCTTCAGTGGAAGAAGTGGAAGCTAATGTACGTTCCCGAAGCGCCATTATGCGAGTGGCAGAGAAGGTGGCGGCATGATCAATAGCTATCGTTTAACTATTGTTCTTATTCTTGCAATTTCTATTAGCTCTTTTGGAGTTATTTATAGTAGTCATAATTCTCGCCAGTCTTTTATTGCCTGGCAAGATTTGCTTAAGCAGGCGCAAGCGTATGAAGTTGAGTGGGGACAGTTATTGATTGAGCAAAGTACAGAGGCTTCGTATACGCATTTAGAGAAAAAAGCAGTCAATAAGCTAAATATGGTTGCGCCATCAACAAAACAAATTGTTGTGGTTCGGGGAAGTGAAAAGTGATTGGTGCGCTAAAAAAAGAATGGCGTTTTCTGTTGGTTGCATTTGCTCTGATGCTGCTGTTTGTAGTGCTTGTATATCGCTTGTTAATGTTGCAGGTTTTTGATGTGGATAACAGGGGAGTTACATTCTTGCAAAAGCAGGGTGATGCAAGAACTGTTAGGGAAGAGATTATACCTGCACATAGAGGAATGATTACGGATCGTTATGGTCGTCCACTGGCAGTAAGTACGCCTCTTGTGAGTATATGGGTTAACCCGAGGCATATGTTGATAAATAAAGAGAAAAAGGATGATCTGACTGAGGCGGAAAAAGCGAAAGAGGCTGAAGAGATACAGATTTTTGAGGAAAAGCTCGCTAAGTTGGCCAGATATATTGATAGCTCGGTATATGAGGTTAAAGAGAAGCTTTCACGTTTTAATCACAGACAATTTGTGTATTTGAAAAGACATATGTCACCCATGAAGGCAGAAGAAATTATAGATTTGGATATTGATGGTGTTTATAGCCAGGAGGAATACCGCCGGTTTTATCCGGCAGGTGAAGTAGCGGCTCACCTGGTTGGTTATACGAATCATGAGAATATTGGAACAGCAGGT
>CBDUPD010000197.1:0-5374 GCA_965368985.1 uncultured Spongiibacteraceae bacterium
TGTCGGATGTTAGAAAGGTGTTTGTTTTTCCGGATTAGCCCCGGAAAAATCACCACTGTTTAGCGATTTTTCCGAGTGCAGGAATTACTTGTTATTCACAAGGATATCGTGGGTCTCGCCAATCAGGCTTGGCAAATATATATTGGGCAGTATGAATAGTGCGCTCCATAAATCCACCCTGGCAATAACACAAATAAAACTCCCACATTTTTATAAACTCTTCTGAATAGCCCTGTTTTCTAACGTCTGATAATTGGCTCATAAAGCTATTGCGCCAATCTGCCAGTGTTTTAGCATAATCATAAGTAATATCATGAATGTCCATCAGTTGCATGTCGGTGTTATTTTTAAGATTACTGCATATTTCTGTATGAGAGGGCAGGCAGCCGCCCGGAAATATATAGCGTTTGATAAAATCAACAGACTTGCGTGCTTCTTCATAACGCTGGTCATTCATCAAAATGCTTTGTATTAACATCTGCCCGTCAGGTTTTAACAAAGAAGAGCATTTACTGAAATATTCCTGATAATATTCATGGCCTACAGCTTCTATCATTTCAATAGATACCAGCTTGTCATAGGTTCCATCCAGTTCGCGGTAATCTTGAAACAGTACGGTTACCTTGTCTTCAAGGTGTAGAGAACGAACACGCTGACACGCTTCGGCATACTGTCTGTCTGATATGGTTGTTGTTGTTACCTTACACCCATAGTTTTTTGCTGCATGACAGGCGAAACCACCCCAGCCAGTTCCAATTTCAATAACATGATGTGTTTCATTCAGGTCGAGTTTTTGACAAATAACATCAAGTTTATGTACGGCCGCTTCAGAGAGTGTCGTGATATCGTCGGTATAGATTGCTGATGAATACATCATGGTTTCATCGAGAAATAATTTAAAAAACGGGTTTCCCAAATCATAGTGAGCTGAAATGTTTCGCTTTGAACCTTCCATGTTGTTTTTATGTAGAAAACTGAATAGTTTTAATAAGCTTGATTGTAACAGGTTCGTTTTACTATCCAGATTGTTTAACATGTCCATGTTACGAACCATTACACGAATAACATTCACAAGATCTGATGTTGCCCACATGCCTGACATATAAGCTTCTGCCGAGCCTATAATGCCGCCTGTAATCATTTTATGGTAGGTGTCAGTATTCTTGATTTCTACATGTGCTGTAACAATAGCTTTATCAGCAGACTCACCAAATTCCAGTATATCTTCATTATCAACCAGTATGAGCCTGCCTGATTCGATACGTGAAAAGAGTTTACAGACAATATTCTTTGCCCATCGATTATTGCTTGTAGTAGCTTTAGAAGCTGCTGTTAATTCACCTATGCTACTGATTCGATTAACTGGCATTTTGATCTCTCCTGTTGGTATGGGGGTTGCTAATAAATGGAACACCTTTAACCCATAGTTTTAATGCTTGCCAATAGATACCTGCAAAAACTTTCATTGTCATGGCAGGGTAGCGCCACAGTATGCTGTTCAGATTTTGCCGTTTTAGTGGTTCTTTTTTTAGCGTTAATGTTGCATCAAATTTCTTTTCACCATTTTGGTGGTTTTCAAGTTGCATGCTGAGTATTTCATCCGGTTTATGACAACGAAGCTCGTAGGTCATATTCATTTCGTAAAAAGGAGAAACATGCATCTCCTTTTGAAAGTTTATACGTTGGTATTTTTTTTCCGGATCACCGGGTAACACATAAACCTGATTTTGTCCCCACGGTGTATTGGTTACTTCCAATACCAGGTACTGGAGTTTTCCCAGTTGATCAAAGCAGTAGTAGGTGCTGATCGGGTTTATCAGGTAGAAAAAGTAACGCCAGTTTGATAGCAGATAGATGTTGCCAGAGCATTCACTGTAACCGTGAGAAATGATGGCTTGATTGACCTTTTGATATAAATTTCCCTGATAGTCAGACAGATAATCTTTTTCATAAAAGCTGGCAATATTATGGGTATTGAATGACCAGAAAGGGCTTTTTGCACAGATCTCATTAATCTCTTTCACATTGCAATACATCATGAATACGCGGTAGGTGAAAAAATTGCTTGCCTTGTTAAAACGACGGTGTCTTACTTTTCCGGTATAAATGCCATTTTGGTCGTCCATGTTAGTACCCCAGTAGATCCACTGTTTTTTTGCCCAATAAACTTAATAGCCCATTAGCTGTCTTTATGCCACTAAAAACACCATCTTCATGAAATCCATTACGCCAGTATGCGCCAGCAAACCAGGTGTTATTAATGCCATTAATTTCTTGCCAGCGTTGTTGTGATTGCATAACGTCCTGGTTGAAAACAGGGTGAGCATAATTGAATGATGAGATGATTTTTTTATCATTAATTTTACTGCTATCGTTTAATGTAACGCAGAATGTGACAGGTGCTTTTATTCCCTGCAGAATATTCATATTGTAGGTAAGTGTCGCTTTATCCTGTTTTGTGGCGTGTAACAGGTAGTTCCAGCTAGACCATGTGAGCTTGTTTTTTGGTAGCATGTCTTCATCATAATGCAGTACCACTTCGTTATCCTGATATGGGATGCTGCCTACAATTTCTTTTTCAAGAGTACTGGCATCATCAAGAAGTGTCATTGCTTCGTTGCTGTGACAGGCAAGAATTACCTGGTCAAAGTATTCTTCTGTGCCATCTTCCATCTCAATCGATACATTATCAGCATGGCGTGTTATTTTTTTAATTCGGGAGTTGAGGCGGATATCATTTTTATAACTATCCGTTAATGGCGCAATATATTGATTTGACCCACCATCAATCACATACCATTGTGGCCGGTTAAAAACCTGAAGCAGACCATGATTATTAAAAAATCGGATAAAAAACTGCATGGGAAATTGTAACATGGCATCAGTGCTTGCTGACCATATGGCAGCACCCATTGGAACAAGGTAAAAGTCACGAAAAGTATCACTGTAGTTGAATTTTTTGAGGTAGTCGCCCAGCGTCATGTTTTTATCAACAAGCTGATTTTCAAGGTGTAGAGGTGCCTGTTTATTGAAGCGCAAGATATCTATAATCATTTTCCAGTGAGATAGGTTAAACAGATTCTTACGTTGGGCAAACAAGCCATTGAGACCTGAACCTGAGTACTCCAGGCCGTTAATTACCGACGACACGCTAAAACCCATATCCGTTTTTTTGGTTTTAACCGACAGTTCATTCAATAAGCGAATGAAGTTTGGGTAGGTTCTTTCGTTATAGACAATAAAGCCGGTATCAATGGGGTAGGTGCGTCCCTCGATGTTGACGTCAACAGTAGCTGTATGACCGCCCAAACGATGCGCTTTTTCAAAAACAGTAATGTCTGCATGTGGCTTAAGATAGTAGGCGGCCGTTAAGCCGGATATTCCTGAACCTATAATGGCGACTTTCATATGGCCTTGCTCCCTTTGTATGAAACCATTTTTGTCTGTTGCCTAAACCAGTAAGAGGGCAGTTTTTTTAATAAGCCAAGCAGGTAATGCATTTTTTTGGGGAATGCATACTCTGCCGGTTTTTTATCAATGACCTTGAGAAAGTTTTTTGCAGCTTCTTCGGCACTGATAATATAGGGCATTTCAAAATCGTTTTTTTGGGTTAAAGGTGTTTCAACAAATCCCGGATAGACTGTGCTGACGTCGATACCACGGTGTTTGATATCAATAGCGAGGCTTTGCAGGTAATAGGTGAAGGCTGCTTTTGATGATGCATAGTATTCAGCGCGTGAAAAAGGCAGGTAGACACTCATGCTTGATACGCCAATGACATGCGCAGAGGGAGAGCGCTCAAGAGCCGGTAATACGGCATGAATGGATTCAACAGCAGCAAAGAAGTTGATATCAAATACCCTTTTCAGGACTGCTGAATCGAGGGTGCTGTTATTCATATATTCACAAGTTCCAGCATTGATAATCGCAATATCCAGACGTCGATGAGAAAAATGTCGTCGAACTTTTTCAATACCCTCAGGGGTAGAAAGGTCGGCTGGAAATGCGGTTATATTATTGCTTCTATCAGCCATGTTATTGAGTTTTTCTGCATTTCTGGCAGTAATCGTTACTTGATAACCCATATTATCCAATAGTAGTGCCAGCGCTTCGCCAATGCCGCTGCTGGCGCCGGTAATCCAGATATTTTTTGCTAACATATTCATTTTCCTATCCGCCCTTTAATAAAAGTCGTTAGTTTTCCAAGTAGGGGTATATGTTCATAAACCATGGCACCCAGATCATAAGCATCTTCATGAAAATACACTTTTTCATTGAATTTTATAAATGACATGCCACGTAGAGTAGTTAGTTTACCTCCTGCAATAGCTGTATGTTGAAAGTGCATATTCCAGGTGATATGTGCGCAGTCTTGAGTAACCAGCTCATCAATAAACTCAAATCGGCACGAAACAAGCTTATCAGAGACTTGTGCAAAATATTTTTTTAGCAGTGTAATCCCCTCTAGCGAATGTATGGGGTCTTTGAAAAAAACCTCTTCGGTATAGATGTCGGATAGCCTGTCAGTTTCAATATGAAAATAATCTTCATAAAGTGTTTTGAAGTTTTCATAAGCTGCCGGCTTTATGAGTAATGTATTGATAGTTTTAGTCATAAATAATTCCTGAAACCATAATGCTCAAGTTTATGTTCGATATAATTTTGTTGCTGAAGATACTCATTGGGATAGAGCAATAAATAATGTCTGATCAGTGTTAGTGGCACTGATAAGGGTACAAAACCCTCAGAATAGTTTTTTATAAGCTGGGTTAATTCTTTTTTTTCTGATGCATTTAACATCTTTTTGAAATATCCCTGTATATGCATCAAGGCATTGGTGTGCCTTTTATGAGAGCTTAAACGGTTGAAACCTTCGAACATATTCAGATATAAATCATCTTTCACGGTTTGTAAATCTTTACCATTGATGTTACCCAACAGGCTACCGGCCTTTTTATAGTGATATGGGCTGTATGCCATGAGTGACAGTTTATGGCGGGCGAAAAGTGTTGTTAGAGAATGTTTGTTCAGGGTTTCGTCAAGCTTATAAAAATCATTTGCAAGCCATGTTAATTGAATAAACTTTTCTGCCATGCGAGAACAATTAAGCATTTCTGCTTCAATAAGGGGTATATGCACTTGTTGCTGTAATCTATGAGCAAAGAAACCACTGACTTTAGTCTTTGAAATATTGCCACTTCTATAGATTTTCGCCGATGATAAGCCGCAACTGGGTGATTTGGATTTTAGTATATACCCGCAAAGCTTATTGACTTGCACGAGATTGATAATAGTTTCAGTGGCTTTTTCCAGTTCATCAGTCCAGTCGTAATGACTATTTGCCCCGATAATTGTTATGTCGCCTGCATTGTCG
>CBDUPD010000198.1:0-5363 GCA_965368985.1 uncultured Spongiibacteraceae bacterium
GTAAAAGTACCTTGTTGAAATTGATTCTCGGTGACTTGCAGCCGGATACCGGAACGGTTCGGTTAGGCACCAAGCAGCAGATTGCCTACTTTGACCAAACACGTAACCAGCTCAATGATAATCTTTCCGTTGCAGATAATCTGGCTGAAGGTCGTGAAAGTATTGAGGTTAATGGACAACAAAAGCATGTCATCAGTTATTTAGGTGATTTTTTATTCACCCCGCAGCGTGTGCGATCTCCAGTGAGTACGCTTTCAGGGGGTGAGAAAAACCGATTGTTACTGGCAAAGCTGTTTTCAAAACAGGCCAATATTCTGGTACTTGATGAGCCAACCAATGACCTTGATATAGAAACGCTGGAATTATTGGAAGAACTGATCGCCGGATTTAAAGGAACGATTATTGTTGTTTCACATGATCGGGAGTTTGTTGATCAAATAGTCAGCAGTACACTATTTATAGACAATGATGGTCGCGTTCATGAGTATGTCGGTGGTTTCGATGATCTGTTGCGACAACATGGTGAGCTCTGGCCTGCAGCGAGTGCGTCTTCCCTGGCAGAGTCGCAGTCGAAGGCAGATACTTCTGAAACAAAAGCTGCGCCAGTCGAAAAGAAAAAAACCGTTAAGCTGAGTTATAAAGTACAGCGAGAACTGGAAGAGTTGCCTAAACAAATAGAAGAGAGCGAGAGCAGGATTGCAGAGCTTGAGAAACAAATGGCAAGTGATGGTTTTTTTCAAAAATCTCATGATGAAGTGGCTACAGTTACGGAACTTCTTGCCAAGGAGCAACATTTGCTTGAACAGTATTATGAGCGTTGGGAAGAACTCGAAAATGAGAATTTTTGAAGTTATTTTTTTTTGATATGTAAATTATTGTTTTAAAAGGGAAAAATAGGGGTTTTTTTGGGGTTTTCTAAAGGTGCTCTGAAAAAATAAGCTTGACCTGATAAAAGCTTGCCTCTATTTTTGCGCTCAAAGTTATAAAACCGGTTTTGCATAGAAGCAAAATTTTCCTACTACCACTTATATAAGTACCACAGGTTTATGGGCAAATCATTAGTAATAGTCGAGTCACCAGCAAAAGCCAAAACGATCAATAAGTATCTTGGTAATGATTTTATTGTTAAATCGAGTGTTGGTCATATTCGTGATTTACCAACAAGCGGCTCAAATAAGGCACCGGTTGACCCCAAGGCACGTGCTGCTGAAGCTGCCAAAACCCGGAAGATGGAGCCTGAGAAAAAAGCTGCTCATAAAAAAGCCAAAACCAAAACCCAGTTAATCAAGCGTATGGGTGTTGACCCTGAAAACCACTGGGCAGCGCAATATGAAATTCTTCCCGGTAAAGAAAAAGTTGTTAACGAATTAAAACGTCTGGCCAAAGATGCCGACACTATCTATCTCGCAACGGATTTGGATAGAGAAGGAGAGGCTATTGCCTGGCATTTGCGTGAAGCGATAGGTGGAGATGACGGCCGCTATCGTCGAGTAGTATTTAACGAAATTACCAAAACAGCAATTCAGGAAGCTTTTGAAAATCCCGGTCAGCTCGATATTGCCCGAGTAAATGCACAACAGGCTCGTCGTTTTCTTGATCGTGTGGTTGGTTTTATGGTGTCGCCACTGCTATGGGCAAAAGTTGCTCGTGGTTTATCTGCCGGTCGTGTGCAGTCAGTTGCTGTACGTTTAATTGTTGAGCGTGAAAGAGAAATTCGTGCGTTTATTCCTGAAGAATATTGGGAAGTTAATGCTGATACAAAAACACCATCAGCTGAATCCCTGCGTCTGGAAGTAAAAAAACAGTCTGGCTCAGCGTTTAGACCCAATAATAAAGAGCAGGTAGATGCCGTATTGGCAACCTTGCAAGATGCGACTTATACAGTAGCTGCGCGTGAAGATAAACCAACCAAAACCCGCCCGAGTGCACCTTATATAACATCAACGCTACAACAGGCTGCAAGCACGCGCCTTGGCTTTGGTGTGAAAAAAACCATGATGATGGCGCAGCGCCTTTACGAAGCAGGTTATATTACCTATATGCGAACAGACTCAACCATGTTGAGTGCTGAAGCAGTGGCAAGCTGCCGCGACTATATTGAAGATAATTTTGGCAAGCGTTATATGCCTGAAGCGCCTCGTGTCTATGGCAATAAAGAAGGTGCACAAGAGGCGCATGAGGCGATACGTCCATCCCAGGTTGCTATCAAGTCATCTAACCTGAATGATATGGAGCGTGATGCCGAGCGTTTGTACGAGTTGATCTGGCGCCAGTTTGTATCTTGTCAAATGTCTGATGCAGAATTTACGTCTACCAGTGTTGTTGTTGAAGCTGCCGAGTTTGAATTACGTACTCGGGGTAGAGTAGTTCGCTTTGATGGTTTTACTAAAGTACAACCACCAATGAGTAAAAAAGATGAGGATACTCTTCTGCCTGATGTGAAAAAAGGCGATGTATTGGGTCTTGAAAAGCTTGATCCTAAACAGCATTTTACCAAGCCAACTGCACGTTTCACAGAAGCCAGTCTGGTAAAAGAACTTGAGAAATGCGGTATTGGGCGACCTTCTACTTATGCCTCAATTATTTCCACTATTCAGGATCGTGGATATGTACGTACAGAAAACCGCCGATTCTATGCAGAAAAAATGGGCGATATCGTTACTGATCGTTTGACAGAAAGCTTTTCTGACCTGATGAATTTCAACTTCACTGCCGAGATGGAAGAGAAGCTTGATGATATTGCTGAAGGCGATAAAAACTGGATAGAAGTACTGGATAATTTTTACAGTGACTTTTCTGAAAAGCTTGATGCAGCAAGTGCTGAAGATGGCGGCATGCGTGCTAACGATCCTACACAAACTGATATTGCGTGTAAGGCCTGTGGCCGCCCAATGCAGATTCGTACTGCCAGTACTGGTGTGTTTCTGGGTTGTTCAGGATATGCCTTGCCACCGAAAGAGCGTTGTAAAGAAACAGTTAATCTAACGCCTGGTGAAGAAGCCGTTGATGTTGATGCGGATGAAGAGGGTGAATCTAAACTGTTGATGAAAAAACATCGTTGTAAACTTTGTAATACCTCGATGGAAAGCTACCTGATTGATGAGCAGCGTAAGTTGCATGTTTGTGGAAATAACCCTGATTGTCCCGGTTTTGAAGTTGAGCAGGGTCAATATAAAATCAAGGGTTATGATGGGCCGCTTATTGAATGTGATAAGTGCGGCAGTGATATGCAGCTCAAGAATGGTCGATTTGGCAAGTATTTTGGCTGTACTAAAGAAGATTGTAAGAATACGCGTAAGTTATTAAGAAACGGTGAAGCGGCTCCTCCAAAAATGGATCCGGTACCGATGCCTGAATTACAGTGTGTAAAAGTCGATGATACTTATATATTGCGTGATGGTGCAGCAGGCATGTTTTTGGCGGCCAGCCAATTTCCGAAAAACAGGGAAACACGTGCGCCACTGGTTTCTGAACTAAAACCGCATCGCGAAGAAATAGATCCCAAGTATCATTTCATTGTTGATGGTCCGGCTGAAGATAACAAGGGCATTGCTGTACAGGTGCGTTACAGCCGTAAAACCAAAGAGCAGTATCTCATGACCGAAGATGCTAAAGGCAAGCCAACGGGGTGGCGTGCTTTTTATAATCACGGTAAATGGGATATTGAACTGCCGAAGCCAAAGGCGAAAGCCAAGGCAAAGGCTAAACCAAAAGCAAAGTCAAAGGCCAAAGCGAAAGCCAAAAGCTAAAGCGGATTAATTGTAGGAATTCTTACCTGTATATGGGCACTCTCATTCCTGAGTGCCCACCCTCTCTCCAGAAAAACTTGCCAATCTTTCAAAAAACAGTGAATATCTCTCCTTGCTAAAATTTAACCGGTTTGAGAGACAGTTATGATTAATAAAAAAATGCAAATTTTCGGTGCCTGGTGCTCACTGATATATCTTGTTTTATTAGGCATCGGTTTCTGGTTTTTTCCTAATTTTATTCCTCCTCATTCACCGGGCATGACACCGGAAGAGGTTGCCATTATATTCCGCGAAGACTTTGTTGGTATACGTATTGGCATGATAGTTAATATGTTTGGTGCGATGCTGGTTATGCCGTTTTTTATTGCCATTGCTATGGAACTGAAAGAGATTGAAGGTGGCCCAGGTATGCTGACTATGTGGCAGATTATGGGTGGCTTGAGTACGGCAATTTTAACATTTTATCCGGCAATGTGGTGGTTGTTGGCGAGCTTTCGTCCTGCTACGCAATCTCCTGAAATTCTGCAGTTGTTGAATGATGCCGCCTGGTTGCAATTTGTTGGTGGTGTCACCATCTTTCTGCCCAGTATGATCACTGTGGCTATTGGTGCATTTATGGATAAGCGTGAAGAGCCTGCTCTTCCCCGGTGGCTGGGTTACCTGAGTATCTGGGGAATTATTTTGTTCTTGCCTAGCCAGCTAATTTTCTTCTTCCCTCATGATGGTCCTTTTGCCTATAACGGAATTCTCTCTTTCTGGATGCCTACCGCGATATTAATGGGTTGGTGGTTAGTGATGGGATGGATGATAAGAAAAGCAGCGCTTCGTCTTCCTGATTAGCAATATTACTAAAAATTTTGTAGGTTGGGGTGAGTTTTACGAACCCCAACATATCTTAAAAGAACAGATTCTTCCAAAAAAATGTTGGGGTTCATTCTTCACCCACAACCTGCCATTTTGTTAAAGTGGTAGCAACCAATACATACTTATCAGCAAGCTGCATACAATAACTACCCAGGCTTCAAATAACCCACGTAAAGCCAAAGGGGCGTTACCCAGTTCCATAAAATGGATAATCACCAGGCGTACTTTAAAAAATGCTAAAAGGAAGATACCGGTTGTCGTGTATTTATGGGCATTGTCTATCCCTGCTGTCAGATCAAGCGACAGATACCAGGATAAAATCGTCATCATTACCAATACAACCCAGGCTATGACAGCGGTGTGTTTGTATATTGCTTGTGGTAACGGTTTATTCATTTGCGTGTTATTTAATTAAATACATTATTGGAAAAAGCACGATCCATAAAAGATCGACCATATGCCAGAAGCAGGCGCCACCTTCGAGTAATTTCATATCGATAGGCGTTAGTTGTGATTTCATTGATAGTTTTATCATCAAAATCAGCGCCACCATACCGACTATAACATGTATAAAATGTGTACCGGTTATTGCGTAATAGAACATATAAAAATCATCAGAAAGCAGTGTGAAGCCTTGCTCGACTTTCTCTCTGTACTCGATAATTTTTACAATTGAAAATGCCAGACCGCAGGCAAGAGCCCCCGCGAAAAAACGTGGAGCTAACGACTGCTTATTATTTCTTAATGCTT
>CBDUPD010000199.1:0-5354 GCA_965368985.1 uncultured Spongiibacteraceae bacterium
TATCGGTATCTGTCTGGTCGCCGTTAGCAGGATAAGGGCCTGGGCCATTCGGGCAGTTATCAGCCTGGTTTAAAACATTATCACCATCAATATCTGAGTCACACAAATCACCTGCACCATCACTGTCCGTATCAATCTGAGACGGATTAGCAACCGTTGGGCAGTTATCCAATCCATCATTGATGCCATCATTATCTCCATCAAGATCACAGGCATCACCATCACCATCACCGTCTATATCAGATTGCGAGTTATTATCGACAAAGTCACAGTTATCACAGGCATCACCAAAATTATCGGTATCAGAGTTGGTTTGCGCGGGGTTAGACAAACCTAAGCAGTTATCATTACTGGTATCCCATGCGCCATCACCATCAACATCGTAATCACAGGTACCTACCTGAGCCCAGTTATTTTCGCCATTGCTTCCCGGGCCACCATCACATTTACTGGAATTGGTATTATCGCAGTACCAGATATTCTGCGTATTATCAGGGAAAATTAGATTACCCTGGTTTCTGGAGTTAGAAGCGATAGCAGAGAAGTTCTGATAACTACCACAATCACCAACAATCTGATCTGAATCACAGGCATCACCGGCGCCATCACCATCAGTATCCACTTGCGATGCGTTTGCATTAACAGGACAGTTATCGACATCATCATTAACACCATCACCATCATCATCAAGGTCACACTCATCACCTAAAGAATCACCATCAATGTTAGATTGGTCAGTGTTTGGAATATCAGGGCAGTTATCACCACCATTGGAGACACCATCACCATCTCTATCAGGGTCACAAACATCACCAATGCCATCACTATCAAAATCGGTTTGTAACAGGTTGGCATTTACAGGGCAGTTATCACTCCCGTTAGCTACACCATCTCCATCAATATCAGAGTCACAGACATCGCCAAAAGCATCACCATCAAGGTTAGCCTGATCGGTATTATGATCATTAACGCAGTTATCGGTCGTATCAGGAACGCCATCACCATCAGCATCTTCAATAACTACTATTTCACAGGCATCACCAACATTATCACCATCGGTATCCGCTTGATCTTCATTATCAACTAATGGGCAGTTATCACAGGCATCACCGTGTGAATCTCCATCAGAATTGGTTTGATCATTAGCAATCGCGCAGTTATCAACACTATTCCATGCGCCATCACCATCATCATCGTAGTCACAGGTGCCTGTTTGGGTCCAATCATTTTCACCCGAAGAACCGGGGCCGTTATTACATTTTTTCCAGGTGTTACCAGCACACTTCCAAATATCCCTGGTGCCATCACCATTAAGATCATTATCTGGCCATACCAAATCGACATTTTGCCTGCCGTTAGACGGATACCAACTGAAATTCTGGTAAGCACTACAATTACCCAATATCGCAGAAGATGCATATTGTGCCTGAAACACTAACAGGGAAATGCCTATCGTTAGGCAGACTCTGAAAAAGTGTAGATACCGAGATTTGTTATTCATAATTATTCTCCAGGCAACCTTTAATATATGCCGTCGGCAGCGCCGCCGTTGATGGTATCTTTATACCAAGTACTACATAACTGCTCTTCTAAATCGGGCCTGTGCACAATAGGCGCACTTGAACCATCACCAGGGTCTACCCACTCAGGATCAGGCCCGTTAATGGGCGTAATAATTGCCCGGTGTGCACAAAGCTGAACAAAAGAAGCTTCTGTCATTTCATCCCTGCAGGCAGCTAAACTGCCGCAATGAGAAGAACCCAAACTTGGTGCGTAATCCATCATTAACATAAAAAATGGAGGGTTCGCAGAAGTTTCATCTGAATAGATATAGATATCTGTATCGTCAGCATAAAGATTGCATGCACAAAAACTCATGCTTAAGAACATGAGTTTTACAAATATATTTTTCATCATATTTACCTTCATAATTCTCACCCTATAGCATTCTGTATATGCCACCACCGGTGCCATCGTTGCCATCACCTACTGAAACTGCCGAACCACCACTGGAACCTGATAAATCGAGGGTTTTTTTATCAACACCCACAGCTAACGATGAATCAGACAAACCGGCATCTGACCCTTTATAATTAGTAAAAATCTCATAATAGGCATGGAGTGTACTACCCGCACTACTCTCACCTGAACGATTAGCTGATGAAGAAGATCTTTTGAAGGCCCAATAGTCTAATGTTGCAGGCCCTAACACATTCTCTATATCAGCAGAAATATACATGGTTTTATGTATGCAATCGGCCGCAGTTGCTGTTTCTTTACAAAACTTCTCACCCTCTTTAGCACTATTTAAAGGCAGTGTAGGTTTTAGCGGATTATCGTGATTGAATATAATAAAGTCTGACGCACCCTCTGCTACCTGAATGGCTTCTTCCTGAAATTGTTGGTTACCCGCCATTTTAACTTCAAGAATACTGGTATTCATGGTTGTTAAAGCAATCAATGAGGTCAGTATCAAGAACACCATAGCAACCAACATGACAGAACCTTGCTGGCTGCCATGGCTGATCTGTCTATTCCGGTAAGTCATCATAGTAATAACCTCTACTTCACTCATCTATTCAATTTATAAATTTCTGACTTTTACAGTCGTTGTAAATACCCTGCGTCGAAAATCACCTGTCGCTGAGCCATGATTCAAATCTGCTGACGCAATAGCCAAAGAACCCAGTTGATAATCTTTTGTATCATTATAGCCACGAATCTCTTCGCGCGTACGCAAAAGCAGGTGTACACGCACTACGCTGACCCTATCAAAATCACCACCAGTCGGATCGAACTTCTCTATTTGACCGGCCGTCGGATTATCCACGAAAAAAATGTCTTCATCGCCAGTCACGGTATTCAATACCCTGATTCCAAATTCGACATGAAAAGCTTCAACACCATCAACCAGAGCCTCATGGGAATATTTATCACCATCAAGATAAGCCATAACAAGTGTTGGAATACCGTCATTTTCATCAACGGAATAATCACGAATAAAAAAGATTTTGGATAGATATAACCACATATCTATACCACTGTTGGCTGCAGTAACAGCAGCAGGAAATGTTGTTGCAGTTAACTGCTGGTAAGTAATATCAGAGGCCATAACCGCTCCTCCGGTATTCACAACCTGTACATACCAGTCTTTGATATTTTCATCCCCGGCAGAGATGGATGGATCATAATTCCCATTAGAAATTGTCGGTCTGTCGGCAGTCCGCTTGAGAACCAGAACATCAGTATCAAGTACAATATTACCTGCACCAAAACATGACGCTAATAATGTATCCCCACCAGAGGTATTATAAGCACCAGCAAAACTATCAATAAGATCTATTGAAAAATCCGTCTCTAGTGACCACTGGTTATTGGCTGCACCACAAGGATTGGTAATCTGGTTAGCTGCAACAGGCTGCGGCGAAGAGGCTGCTGCATAAAAACCGGCCATTTTTATTTCACGCTTGAGAAGCCCCATAGCAAAACGGCCATTCTCTTGTAGCCTGGCCATCTCTTCGTCTTGTACAAAGTTTCGCTTATTTTCAAGATAGACACCTGAAATTCCGGCAGTTAACGTTGCGCCCAGCGCAAGCGCCACCAACAGCTCGATTATGGATAAACCCGACTGCTTTTTATGCTTAATGTGAAAATGCGTATTTTTCATATTATTCAATTACTGTTGATATACGTGGTAAAAAATATTAACTGTCGTTGCTCATCAGCATTGCCATAGAGACCTTGCCCAACACCACAGCCATCTGCAAAAGCATTACCTGTTAGAGGGTTACCCAATGCCTGAAAGCCCTGCCAGGCAATAGCAACTCGAATCAAACCATTATCATTGGATATACAAGCTCTTGGATTCACCAGACCGCCTACCGAACTTGCGCCGACTTTCTCACTGGCACCATCAAGTGCTTGCTCCCATTCATAGATATCTTGCAAGGCAATCTGTGCATCAGCACACCTGACTGCAGCACATGATGCAGCATCAAGGCACTCTGTTGCCTTGCATGAATCAACAGGGGCTGTGAGTTGTGCACCCCCCAAACCACTGATGTACGAACCCGTAGACACATAAGAACCCAATACAAAACGGTTGCTTCGCATTCTCTCAACAATATCATGAGTCAGATTGGTTGCTATTGAACGCTGAAGCGCATCATAGCCAAGACGCTTGGAAGTGATTTGCATGCTCGCCATACCCAGAATACCAATCGTGAGAATGAGCATACCGATTAGCACTTCTATTAAGCTGAAACCTTGTTGTTTATTAAATTTCTTCATTCGCATCACCAAACTATAAAACGCAGTTTTCAGCAGCAGGCAAACTTGAAACCCTGGGTCGCCCCGTTGGCTCAATCATTAACTTCTTTGCCGGGTAGATATGGCTTCCACCACTATCTTCAGAACATATTTTGAAAAATTGATTGGAACTGCCACTAGAGCGGCCATTTGGACGATATGTCAGAACATTCTCGAAATCTGCTGTAGCTCTAATCGCAATACCACCAACAATGTCACCTGACTGGCGAAGAAGAGTTTCACTTGCATCAAAAGTGCCATTACCAGCATCTGCAGCTGTGGCACCTCCACCGCCATCGTCTCTGAATACTATCCAGCCAGCATCCCAGAAGGTAGTGTTATTAACAGCACACGCCGCCCCATCGGTACTTTTGCATACAGCAACATTTCTATTGAGTTTGACCGCCTCACTTCTGGCGAACATCAAATCACCCAGCAAGTGTGCTGTCTCTGATTGAATACGACTTTTTCTGAGAGAGTCCCTTAAATTAGGGTATGCGATGCTTGAAACAATGCCGGCTATTGCTAGTACAACCATCAACTCTAAAATAGTAAAACCTGTCTGTTTAGACCTCATCATTTGACTCAAAACCCTGATAATTACGATTTACTTTTATTATTATGCCCAATCGAGCAGCCAGCTTCGAAAATATCTTATATTTACAATCAGATATAGCACTTTATATAGCATGGAACAGGCTAAAACTGCAGTATGAGACGCAGGTATCAGATAAACGTAGCAAGAATCTGGTTGAACGGAAGAAAAACCAGAATTATCAAGGCTTTCAGAGGTGTGAAGCAGTTAACAAACTGACTGATTTTTGAACTACATTGTATGGGTAGGACGACCCGAATCGAGCGAGCCTGCAAGATAGGTTTCTATCTTATTTCTGAGGTCATTGGTATTTTGTCCACTAAACTGAACACCGATACCTGAGGATCTGTTTCCTTGCGATCCGGGCGGAGTAATCCAGACAACTTTGCCGGCACATGGAATTTTTTCAGGCTCATCCATGAGATTCAGCAATAAAAACACTTCATCACCG
>CBDUPD010000200.1:0-5347 GCA_965368985.1 uncultured Spongiibacteraceae bacterium
GTCTTCAACTGGTAATGAGGGTGGATAACGATAAAACTCAGTGTTTTGTTCAATGGTAAGTTGATACCATGAAATATGGCCTGTTCCGAGATTAATCGCTTGATGCAAGTCATCCAGTGCTTGTGCAGATGTTTGATCAGGTAGACCATGCATCAGGTCAATATTAATGCGTGTAAAGCCTGCATTTTTTGCTGCGGTAATGGCCGATGTTGCTTCTTTACTGGTATGTATGCGCCCCAGCTTTGTTAAATGTGTATCATTAAAACTTTGAATGCCTAGTGATAGACGATTAACTCCTGTTCCAAGAAGTTCGGCAAACTTCTCCTGCTCGCTACTGCCCGGATTGGCCTCCATGGTTATTTCGATATCATCACACAATTTGAGTTTGGTCTGGCATTGACTCAGTAGTTGCCCAATGGCTTTGGCAGAAAACAAACTGGGAGTGCCCCCGCCAATAAAAATACTTTGGATTTTCCTGTCTTGCACATAAGGCAGTTCATGTTCGAGATCATTTAACAGGCATTGAATGTAATCCTGTTCAGGAATTCCATCAGGCGCTGTGTGAGAATTAAAGTCGCAATAGGGGCACTTTTTTTCACACCAGGGAAAATGAATATATAAAGAGAGTGGTGGTAAAACTAACACATCAGCCCAGAAGTGAGCGAACAAGTTTGGCGACGGCTTTTCCGCGATGGCTGACCTGGTTTTTTATTTCCGGTGGAAGGTCAGCAGAAGCCTGATTCTGATCGTTTGCGAAAAATAGCGGGTCATAACCAAAACCGTTATTGCCAGACGGCTCATGAAGAATACGTCCTTCCCACTGACCGTGAAATATCAGGGGAACTGGATCATCAGCATGGCGCATAAGTACCAACACGCAGTGGAATCGTGCAGAGCGCTTGTCGTCTGGTACATTGGCCATTAGTTGTAGCAGTTTTTCATTATTACTTGCATCGGTAGCATTTGCACCGCTAAAGCGTGCAGAATAGATTCCCGGTTTGCCTCGGAGTGCATCAACTTCGAGCCCCGAATCATCAGATAATGCGGGAAGCCCGGAAATTTTAGCGGCATGTCGTGCCTTGATAATGGCATTTTCTACAAAGCTTAGGCCAGTTTCTTCGGCATCCTGAATGCGAAATTGTGATTGCGGAATAATATTGATATTTTTTCTGGAAAAAATTGCCTGAAATTCCTTGAGTTTCCCCGGGTTGCTGCTGGCGAGAATTATCTTATCCATAGGGGTAAACCTGTTTCTGCTTCTATTTCTGATTATTGGTCTTTGTAAAGAAGCTTGTTGAACTTCAATTTATACGGTTCACGATCAGGTGCGACCTGAATAAAAACGGTGAAATATATGGTTGTTTTGTGTGTGATTTCAAAGCTGCTTAAATAATAACGTGTACCTTGCTCGCGTACCTCAAAAAAATCCAGAGGGTCATGTCTTATCAGGTCATATTGTTCGCCAGTCACTATGGCAGGAACACTATTCATCGAGCCATCTTTGCGTTTCTGAAGTACTGAAATGTTCATGATAGCCAAAGATTTCGAGCGTACAAGATTATAGGCTTCTGCAACCTCAGGTGTTAGAAAACTACTGTTAAATACACTGTAATGAACCTCATAGTCATCAAATGTTTTAACATTGTCTTCAGCAATAACAAACCGGGCGCCACATAAAGAAAGAACCAGAGTGACCATGAAAAGAAAGTTGATTGTGGGTTTCATCTTGAGAAGCTCTATTTGCTGAGATGATAAATAGCAGTTGATCCAAACAGGTTTGGCCAGACAGTTGCCAAACCATTCAGTGTTTTATGTTGGCTGGTTACTATTCTTTTGAGAATTTGTATATTACGTTCTTTGCACAGAGCTTCAAAATCACTCACAGTACAAAAATGAATGTTGGGTGTTTCATACCAGCTATGAGGCATGTTTTTGGAAACAGGCATACGGCCTTTGGTCCCCAGATATAACCTGCAGCGCCAGTGACCAAAGTTCGGGAATGCAACAATACTTTGTTTTCCAACACGCAAGGTCTCTTCAAGCACCTTGTCAGGGTGATGAACAGCCTGCAGTGTCTGTGTCATAACAACAACATCAAAACTTTTATCGGCAAAATTGTCCAGGCCCTTGTCCAGATCCTGTTCGATAACATGTAGTCCCTTGGACAGGCATTGATTGAAATTTTCTTTATCTATCTCAATGCCGAGGCCATTAACAGATTTATTGCATTTCAGGTTATATAATAATGCGCCATCACCACAGCCTAAATCGAGAACCCGGGTATTGGGGGCGATCAGTTTTTGAATGACGTCGAGATCGATACGCATGATTAACAGCCCTCCTTAACACGTTCCATATAAGCAAAAAATACCGATTCAAATCGGGGGTGTTTTAGCAAAAAGGCATCATGGCCAAAGTTGGATTCAATGTCGGCATAACATACTTCCTTGTTTGCGCGAATCAGGGCGTTTGTTATTTCTTTTGAGCGTTCAGGTGAAAAACGCCAGTCAGTTGAAAATGAAACAACCAGAAAAGATGACTTCGCATGACTAAACGCCTGAACCGGGTCGTTATCGTATTCACGGGCCAGATCAAAATAATCCAGGGCTCGGGTCATTAAAATATAGGTGTTGGCATCAAAGCTTTCTGCAAAATTCGCACCCTGATAGCGTAGATAGCTCTCAACCTGAAATTCCAGCTCGCTTTCCTGGCCAAGCTTGAAGCTGCCTGAACGGAGGTCTCGGCCGAACTTTGAGTCCATGGCATCATCAGAGAGGTAGGTTAAATGACCAATCATACGGGCAATCGAAAGCCCCTGACGTGGCAGGGTATTATGTTTCAGATAATAGCCATCATGAAACTCAGGGTCGCTGGTAATGGCCTGACGAGCAGTTTCATTAAAGGCAATATTCTGGGCTGTTAACTTCATGCTTGAGGCAATAACAATGCTGTGGCGCATTTTGTCAGGGTACTCTAATGCCCAGCGCATAACCTGCATGCCACCAAGACTTCCTCCGGCAACGGCAGCCCATTGTTCAATGCCCAGAAGGTCCATGATGTCTTTTTGAGTGTTCACCCAGTCCCTGACACGTAATGCAGGAAAGTCAGGGCCGTATAATTCTCCAGTTTCAGGGTTGATGCTGATTGGTCCTGTGCTACCGCTACAGCCACCGATGTTGTTGATGCAGATAACAAAAAAGTCATTGGTATCAATGGGTTTGCCGGGGCCAATATAGTTTTCCCACCATCCCGGTTTTTTATCGTCTGCAGAATAATAACCCGCTGCATGATGATCGCCACTTAATGCATGGCACACAAGAATCGCATTGCTTTTATTGGCGTTCAACTCACCATAAGTTTCATAAACCAAAGTGTAGGCAGGTAGTGTTCTCCCTGAAGAAAGAGTGAGTTGCTGGTTAAATGTATGCGACTTTTCGGTAACGATACCAACAGAGTCGGCAGGTAATGTTTTTGACATGGATTTTTAATTTTTTCAATGGTTTAGCGAGTCTAATGATAGGCAGGAAGGGGTGCAAGTTTTTTGATTAATGAAATGATTGTGATAGCCATTCACATTGTATTTATTGTTTTTTGATAGCTTTAAAATATCACTCGGGTCTATTGGGAGGTCTACATCAATGATTTCTCAAGAGTGTCATAAGCACCTCTCGACACCTAACTAGAATAACCATAAAAATGTGTCGAACAAACTATACTTAACGTGTCTTGATTAGTGCTATTTTTTGTCAAAATAGTGACTTTGAAACTAGTATTAACAGGCCATGGTAAATTCATTCGAAAGGGGTTTAATATGCGAATTTATCATGCTTGAAGCTTAGTTGCCCGTAACGAAATAGGGTATAATCTCTCTCTTGTTAGCTATATCAAACAGCCCCTCGCGACAGGTGTGGTCATTGAGTATAATCGCTGAATATAGTCATACAATATTGACAAGAAAGTTCGTCATTCACTTTTCATGAAACAGGTGCCAGATCGTATGTTTTCCCAGTTACAACAACCACCCGCAGATCCTATTCTGGGTTTGTCAGTCAAATTTAAAGCCGACAGTAACCCCAATAAAATAGACCTTGGACCTGGTATTTACAAAGATGAACTTGGTAATACGCCAGTTTTGGCTTGTGTAAAAACCGCTGAAGCTTTTCGTGTAGAAAATGAAGACAGTAAGACCTATCTGGGTTCTGCAGGTTCTGCACTGTTTAACGAGAAAATAACTTCACTTATGTTGGGTGACCACAAGGTTATTCGTGAAAACCGTGTTCGAACAGTCTCTACCCCGGGTGGTACCGGCGCCTTGCGTATTGCGGGTGAGTTGATTAACAGGTGTAAGCCTGGCGCGACCATCTGGGTGAGTGATCCAACCTGGGCAAACCATCAGGGAGTATTTACCGCTGCTGGCCTTAATGTAAAAACCTACCCCTATTATGATAATGAAAATAAGTGCCTGAATTTTGCCGGCATGGTTGAGGCTTTAAAGCAGGTGTCCAAAGATGATGCGGTGCTGGTACATGCCTGCTGCCATAACCCAAGTGGTATGGATCTGAGTCAGGAGCAATGGCAAGAGTTTGCTGAGCTGGCTAATCAGATTGGCTTTATGCCTGTTGTTGATATCGCTTATCAAGGATTTGGGCAGGGGCTTGAAGTTGATGCCTACGGTCTTCGACTGTTGGCTGACACGGTTGAGCAGATGATCATCTGTGGTTCATGTTCAAAGAATTTTGGTTTATACCGCGAGCGCATCGGTGCTTGTTCAATTATCGGTAAAAACCCAAGTGCTGCCGATATTATTGCCGCGGTAATGATCACAGTAGTGCGGGTTAACTACTCAATGCCGCCAGCCCATGGCGCAGCGATTGTAGAAACCATATTAAGTTCGGATGAGCTTACCCGGCAATGGCATGGTGAGTTAAAAGAGATGCGTGATCGCATTGCCGGCATGAGGCAGTTGTTGGTTGATAAGCTTGTAGAGAATGGTGTCGAGCGCGACTTTAGTTTTATCACAACGCAAAATGGCATGTTCTCATTTTTGGGTATTGATAAAGAGCAGATTCAGCGTCTGCAAGATGAGTACAGCATCTATGTGGTTGGTTCCAGCCGTATCAGTCTTGCCAGTATCTCACCTTCAAATGTTGATTATTTGACCCAGTCAATTGCCAAGGTGCTTTGATAGCTTAAGCCTCTGGTAATAGTCCCTGGAAATAAAAAGCCCGCAGTTAATGATGTTAGCTGCGGGCTTTTTTATGGGGTGATTGTCGGGCTAAAGCACTAAAAAGGCTAGTCATCCCGAGCGTAGCCGAGGGATCTCATGGATGTATCGCGACCCCTGCTA
>CBDUPD010000201.1:0-5340 GCA_965368985.1 uncultured Spongiibacteraceae bacterium
AGTGGCGGCGATATTGGGCTGGTCTGGTCAAAAGCGTTTACGACTTTTAATGAAAGAGCAGATGATTCGTTCGCACGAGCGGCAAGGTTTGTTGGTTGATGCTATTCAGGGCACAGAATCGATTCGTTCAAATAATGCCAGTTGGCGTTTTTCAGAGCAATGGCGAGATATTACCCGCTCTATTGCCCAGTATAATATTCAACAAAAAGCGATAAATAACCTGACAACGGTGACAACATCAAGTCTTTCTACCGTAGCGTATGTGAGTGCCATTATTGTTGGTGTGCATCAGATTGAAGCCGGTAATCTGACGATGGGAGCATTGATTGCCTGTAGTATTCTTGGCGGTCGAGTGATAGCACCTATCGCCCAGTCAATACAATATCTAACACAATGGCAAAATGTTGCAGAATCTTTGCATATGGTAAACCAGGTATTGAACCTTGATACTGAGCGTCGTCCTGATCAGAATCTGTTAATGCCCGATGAGAAGCCTGATGTTATCGCACTTGATAACGTTCAGTTTTCTTATCCCCAGTCACCTGTTAAGCAATTGGATATAGAACAGTTACAGTTTAATGCGGGTGACAGGGTGCTGTTATTGGGGCCGATTGGTTCCGGGAAATCTACCTTGTTAAAAGTAATGGCGGGTTTATATCGTCCCTCTCAAGGGCGTGTAAAGCTTGGGAATGCTGATTTGTGGGAAGTTGACCCGCATATTGTTGCAGATAATGTGGGTTATCTGCCTCAGTCGGTTCATCTGTTTAAAGGCACTTTGCGCAGTAATCTTGTTTTATCGGGTGCTGTGAGTGACTCACATTTGTTGAATGTTTGCGGGCACCTGGGTATTGATCGTATTGCAGCAGATAACCCGCTCAGCATGGATCTGGTGATTAGTGAAGGTGGGGATGGTTTGTCAGGAGGGCAAAAACAGCTGGTTGGTTTGGGACGAATATTTCTGGCGCAACCTCGAATCTGGTTGCTTGACGAACCAACGTCATCGTTGGATAGCGATAGTGATGTTAAGGTTTTGCAGGCTATTGAGTCTTATATCAGGCCTGAAGATATTCTGATAATTTCAACTCATCGTGTCACGCTGGCTTTAAAAATAGCTAATAGAATCGTGATGATGCAGCAGGGCAAGGTGGTTGCGGATGGCAAGCCTGAGGAAGTGATGCCCAAGGTGATGCGTCAGGCAAACAAATCGACTGCTAACGGGCAGGGAGATAAAAAGGGTATGACGCCTTTCCAGTCTATCAAGAAAAGGCCTGATAATGTTATTTGATCTCTTGCTTGTTGATGATGCTGAAAGACGGACGAAAGTTGTTGAGCGTTTGGAGAGCTTCCATAAACGCCCCTATTCTGTATTGCTATGGGTTATAGCGCTTGGTTTTATTGTGTTTGTTATTTGGGCTTCGCTGTTTCGCATCGATCAGGTTGCTCGTTCTTCCGGTGAGGTAATTGCCAGTAGTCGTGTGCAGATTATTCAGGCTGTTGATGGTGGTGTTCTGGCAGAGTTAAATGTGAGAGAAGGTGACAGGGTTGAAAAAGGGCAGATATTAGCCAGCCTTGATCAAACACGCTTTGGCGCTTCAGTGAAAGAGATTGAAGCACGCTTGTCAGCATTGAAGGGTAAGGCTACGCGTTTGCGGGCAGAATTGATTGGTGCAGAATCCTTGAAGTTTTCTGATGAGTTGCAGCATTATCCTGAGCTGATTCAGGTTGAGAGTGCCTTGTTTCAGCAGCGTAGTTCTGGCCTGAAAGAGGAGTTGAGAACATTGGGTGTTGCAGTACAGTTAAGTCAGGAAGAGGTAAAGCTGGTACGCAAATTGGTGGGGTCAGGTGATGCCAATCGGTCTGAAGTGATTCGGGTAGAGCGTGCTCTCAATGATGCTGAGTCGAAACTGATTGTACGGAAAAATCGTTTTCTTGAAGACGCGAGTGCCGAGTTGGCAAAAGTAGAAGATAGTATCGCGCAGAATGAACAGGTGTTAGCTCAGCGTCAGCAGCAGCTAAATGACAGTACCTTTACTGCACTGGTGCCGGGCATTGTAAAAAATATTCGGGTGACAACAGTCGGAGGTGTTTTGCGTGCTGGTGAAGAATTAATGCAAATTATACCGGTTGATGACAAGTTAATCATAGAAGCAAAAATTAGCCCTATCGATATTGCTCAGGTTGCTACTGGTCTTAAGGCTACTATTCGCCTGGACCCTTTCGACTACACTATCTACGGCGGTGTTGATGGAGAAGTTGTTTATGTGAGTGCTGATACGCTTAAGGAAGAAACAGCCAGGGGAGAGGAAATCTATTATCGGGTTCATGTGGCAACAAATTCTCATCCGGTGATAACAACCACAGGAAAGGAAATTGATATATTACCAGGTATGACAGCGCAGGTTGATATACGTACGGGTAACCGTACTGTGATGAATTATTTGTTAAAGCCTATACGAAAGACTGTTTCTGAATCTTTCGGGGAACGATAGTCTGGAGCGGATTCCATCTGCGAATAAACCGCTGGCCTAACAACTAACCCGGGATTTAAGCTTATCGAGGATAAAATCCGTTCCTGGATATTTTGTTAAGCCTTGGGCTTTCTTCTTCTTGGTTTCATCTTGGGTGCGTCAGAATCTTTGCCAGGTCTTTTTGAGGTTTTGGCTTCACTGATATTGATCTTTTGTCCCTTGATAAATATTTTTTGCAGAGACTTAAAAGTTTCTGGTGGCATCCCCTGAGGAAGCTCTATGTAGCTATGTTCTTCATTGAGGGTGATGCGACCCATATATTTAGATTCTATTCCGGCTTCGTTAGCAATAGCACCAACGATATCACCTTTGTTAGCACCGTGTTCGCTACCTACATCCAGTTTGTATTTGGTCATAGGTATGTCGTCACGTTGATGTCTGCCGCCTTTTTTCTTTCTGTCGCCTCTTTCTGAAAAGTCTTTTTTACCAGAGCTTTTATCGCGATTTCTGTCAGAGCGTTCTTTTCTTTCCGGTGTAAAGCTGGATTTATCAGCTTTATACTCTTTAACCAGAAAAGGTTTGCCGTCTTGAGAAATATTGGCAAACGCGGCTGCAATTTTAAGAAGGTCAACCGATTTTTCTTGCTGATACTCTGTTAATAATGCTTCATATTCGCTTAGGTTTTTAGTTAGTTCTTCATCAATTTGTGCAAATAGCTGTTCTTTTTTGCGTTGATTCAAAGCTTCTGTCGATGGGAATTGATACTGTTCAATTTTCTTTTTCGTTGCCTTCTCTATAGAGCCCAGCATACGGCGTTCGCGGGCGGTAACAAATACGATGGCCTGGCCTTCACGGCCGGCACGACCTGTTCGACCAATACGATGTACGTAAGATTCGATATCGGTAGGTATGTCGTAGTTTATGACATGGCTTATTCTGTCTACATCAAGTCCACGAGCGGCAACGTCAGTAGCGACCAATATATCCATATGGCCTTTTTTCAGTTTGTTAACAGTTTTCTCTCGCTGGTTTTGAGCAATGTCTCCATTAAGTGCTTCTGCTGCAAAACCACGAGCCTGAAGTTTTTCTGCGACTTCTATGGTGGCATTTTTGGTACGTACAAAAACGATAATGCCATCAAACTCTTCGGCATCAAGTATACGTGTGAGCGTTTCAAGTTTTTCAAAGCCTTTGGTTTGGCAGTAGCTTTGAGTAATGGTGGCAGCGGTTGTGGTAGTAGCCTTGATGGTGACTTCAACAGGATTATTCAGGTATTTTTTTGTGATCTTCTTGATGGGTGCCGGCATGGTGGCTGAAAACAGTGCGGTTTGATGAGTGTCAGGAGTTTGTTGCAGTATCCATTCAACATCATCTATAAAACCCATACGCAACATTTCATCGGCTTCATCAAGAACAAGCGCTGAAAGTTCGCCAAGTTTCAGGCTACCTTTGCGCATGTGATCCATTACGCGACCCGGTGTGCCAACCACGACATGTGCGCCTCTTTCAAGTTGGCGAAGCTGGGTGCGATATTCCTGACCACCGTATATAGGCAGTACATTAAAGCCTTTCATGTCTTTGGCGTAGGTTTTAAATGCTTCGGCGACTTGTATGGCCAGCTCACGGGTAGGTGCCAGCACCAGTACTTGCGGATCTTTTTGTTTCAGGTTGAGGCGAGATAATAATGGTAATGCAAACGCTGCTGTTTTACCGGTACCTGTTTGAGCAACACCCAGAATATCTTTGCCTTCAAGCAAGTGTGGAATAGCCTGGGCTTGAATAGGAGAAGGTTTTTCGTAGCCGACTTTTTTTAATGCTTTTTGTAATGGTTCTATTAGATCAAAATCACTAAATGTGATTGATTGTTCAGTTTGTTCTTCAGACATTGTTTGTACCTTGGGGAATATGGTGTATTACTTAACTTAAATCAGCGCGTCTAGGGGCGGCAAAAGTGTGTGAGTGTTCGGTTAGTACGTATTAGTTTAGTGCATATTGTATGAGCTGTTGTATGAAAAATAGGCACTGAATAAAGGCGTGCGCATTGTAGGGAAGATTTCGCTGGAGGTCTAGTTGAAATTTCCTTATTTCTCAATAAGTTGCTGCATTGTAAGGTTTGTGTTTGTTTCTGTGTTACATTTGAGGTTCTATTTTTCAATAGAGCAGTTTATTTAGTCGTTTTGTATTTTTAAGAATCTAGTTGGACTGATGAATGTTTTTTAAAAAAGAAAAAATCTTGCCATTAACAGAAACCGAGATAGAAAAATTACAATATCAAATTGAGCAGGTTGAAAATCTTTCTTCTGCAGAGTTTAAAATTATTCTGGTGCGTTCAAGTTGGCTGGGTATTCGATATAAAGCGCGCCAAATGTTCAAAAAATATGGTTTACAGAATACTGAGCACAATAATGCCGTGTTAATTCTGGTTGATTATCCCAATCACAATCTGGTTTTACATGGTGGTAAATCTGTTTATAAAAAAATGGGTAAGCAATTCTGGAATGAGTTACGTGATATGCTGGTTGATGCGCTTAGAGGAGGCCCTCTTTTTGATGCGTTGAGTTCTTGTATTAATATACTGGGGCATCGTTTGCCGGTTTATTATCCTATTGATGAAGATGATGTTGATGAGATATCCAATGAATTGATCTTTGAAGATTGATTTGTAGGAATGGACTTCAAGTTACCCAGTAATTCACCCAGTTCTTCTGTTAGATCAAGATTGCCAATTTTTCCGGTAATATCTTTTGATTTTTTCTGATCTTTTAATTCTGTCTGTATCGCAATAAATAATTCTTCCGGCTTTTTCAGTCGTTTAATTCTATCGAAAAACACATTGGCTTCAATATATTGCACGCGCAAGTAAGCCAGCCAC
>CBDUPD010000202.1:0-5339 GCA_965368985.1 uncultured Spongiibacteraceae bacterium
TCTCATAAAGATCTAAAATGGCAATAGCAGTTAACAAGTTGCTGCACCGGACTCCGTAAGCTGTCACCGTTAAAGGTGCCACCGTTAAAGGTGTCGTATCGAATATTTCTTGAACAGTATATTCGTTAGATGAGTTTTTCTCGTCGTATGTTAATCTTATGCTTCAAAAACTGGTTTAAGGATTAAACCATGCCAGGAAAAACAAGGATGTATTGTAGGATATACATCTTGGTGTAAATAAATATTGATAAGGATATACAGGATGAAAAAACTGATTACCGTTGTTATTTCTCTTTTTCTATTTGCTTGTTCTGGTGAACAAATCGAAGAGTTAGCCTTTCGCAAGACAATAGAATATAACCTGGCAGAACTTTGTGGAGATGATGACAAGGCGTGTATCAACGCTGTTAAGTCTCAAGTTAAAGGGTGTATGGAGCAGAGTGATTGGCGTACCTTTGTTAAACAACAGGATGATCCCAATGCGCTTGATAAATTTGCCCGGGAGTTTTATCCATGCATTGTTGATGTCAATGGTTCACCATATTTTGTTTCAAATGAATAAATAAAAGTCTTTACGGTATTAATAGTTAAAGCAACAAATCTTCTTCAATACGATGGTATACACTTGCTGAGTCAATCAGGGAGTTAGCTGTTAGCGAGGGCACGCCATAAACTTCAGCACTAACACCGTAGTCTTTTTTAATTCTTTCAAGTAACAGGTCGAAGTCGCCATCACCGGAAAGCAGCACTACTGTATCAACGTCTTTAGCAATTTGCATAACATCAATTGTGATGCCGACATCCCAATCACCTTTGGCTGAACCGTCACTTCTTTGTATATAGGGTTTTAGCTTTACGGTAAAACCGATATGTTTAAGTGCATTTTGAAATTTAAGTTGTTGGTCGTCACCCCGGTGAATGGCATAAGCCATGGCCGATACAATCTCGCCTTCATCATTGAGTTTTTTCCATAACTTACGGTAGTTGAATTGACGGCCATAAGCATCTCGAGTGGTGTAATAGATGTTTTGTACATCAACAAAGACGGCGATTTTTTTCACTATTTAACCTGAAAGTATAAAAACAGTGGCCAGCTGACTATCAAGCATTGCATTTCTCTTATTTCACTACAAATAATCTTGAATCTGCTAATATACGCGCTTTTCAGGGGTAGGGTGAATTCTTGCCCCCACTTTCAGGGCATCACTTTGAGCGAATCTGACTTTTCAACGCTAAAACTACATTCATCACTCGTCAGTAATTTGGCTACGCTGGGTTATGATACGATGACGCCTATTCAGGCAAAAAGTTTGCCTTATATTCTTGATGGAAAAGATGTGATCGGTCAGGCCAAAACAGGCTCGGGAAAAACAGCCGCGTTTGGTTTGGGCCTGCTTGATAAGCTCGATGTGAAGCATTTTAGAGTGCAAACTCTTGTACTTTGTCCTACACGTGAGTTGGCAGATCAGGTGGCCAAAGAGATTCGTAAGCTTGGTCGTGGTATTCATAATATCAAGGTGCTAACGCTCTGCGGGGGCATGCCTTTTGGCCCACAGGTAGGCTCATTAGAACACGGTGCTCATATTATTGTAGGTACACCGGGGCGTGTTGAAGAGCATTTGCGCAAAGGTAAATTGAATCTGGATAATTTAACAACATTGGTACTTGATGAAGCCGACCGTATGCTGGATATGGGGTTTCAGGAAGCACTTGATAACATCATTGGTTATATGCCGAAACAACGCCAAACCTTGTTGTTTAGTGCAACTTATCCCGATCAGATACAGTCTATCGCCAGAAAAATTATGGTGAGTCCTATCGTTGTTGAAGATACTGCAATTCACGATAGCAGAAGCATTGAAGAGTATTTTTTCAAGCTTGATGATAATGAGCAGCGATTGACAGCTGTACGACTATTGTTGCTGAAGTATCGACCTGAATCGGCAGTGATATTTTGTAATACCAAAATTGAAACTCAGGAAGTGGCCGATGAACTGGGGAAATACGGGTTTAGTACGCTCGCATTACATGGTGATATGGAACAAAGAGGCCGTGATCAAACGCTGGTGTTATTTGCTAATAAAAGCGCATCAATACTGGTTGCCACCGATGTGGCAGCCAGAGGGCTCGATATTAACGCGCTTGATGCGGTAATAAATTATCATATTGTGCGTGATCTGGAAGTGCATACGCATCGTATTGGCCGCACAGGCCGGGCTGGCAGCAAAGGTATTGCATGTACATTGTTTACCGAAAAAGAACGATTTAAGCTTGAAGCTCTTGGAAAATATCTGGATCAGCATATTAAAGAAGAGCCGTTGCCTTCAATAAATTTTCTGGATAAACCCATATATAAGCCAGAGATGACCACTCTGCAAATTGACGGTGGGAAAAAACAAAAAGTTCGCCCTGGTGATATTCTGGGTGCCTTAACGGCAGCCGGTGATATCGGCTCGAAAGAGGTGGGTAAAATACAGATTTCCGATAACCGTTCTTATGTTGCTGTTAGTCGTCATATATCAAAAATTGCATTAAAAAAACTGGGTGAGGGGAAGCTTAAAGGGCGTTCTTTTCGCGTGAGACAGATCTGGAGTTAATTGAATTAGCGCTCATGAATGTTTTAAATAAAATCGAGGTTATTGAAGCTGATATTACGCAACTTGATGTCGATGTTATTGTTAATGCTGCTAACAACTCTTTGCTAGGTGGTGGAGGTGTTGATGGTGCTATACATCGAGCTGCAGGCAGAGAGTTACTGCTTGAATGTGGTACTTTAAATGGATGTGAAACAGGTTCTGCGAAAATAACTAATGGATATAAGTTACCTGCTAAAAAGATTATTCATACCGTGGGGCCTGTTTGGTGTGGTGGCGATCATAATGAAGCGGATCTGTTAGCTTCCTGTTATCGGTCATCGTTAAATCTTGCTGTAGAACATCAGTTACATTCTATTGCATTTCCAGCTATCAGTTGTGGTGTTTACGGATTTCCAATTCCACTGGCCTGTGAGATTTCAGTTTCTGAGGTGATTTCATTTTTACAGGTAAATACTTCAATACAGCAGGTGTTTTTTGTCTGTTTTGGCTCTGAAGTTAAACGGGAATTGAATAAGCAGTTGGCTTTACAGGATTCCTAGATTTGCAGGAGCGGCCTTCCGGTCGCGTAAGTATTTATTCAGTAAACTTTGCGGCCAGAAGCTCGCTCCTACCGGTTGGTTTTCTTCTGTGCTTCTCTTATGGGCTATACTTTATAGTATGGTTAGCCTGTGAGTTGTTTATGGATAGAATTACAGTTTATTATGATGGTGCCTGCCCACAATGCGTAAGAGATAGGCGTAGTTACGAGTGCATTGCAGGTAAAACAGCTGATAATGTTATCTGGTTTGATATTACCGGAAAAGATAGTGAGTTGCGTGAATTGGGCATTGATCCTTTATTGGCTTTAACCGAGTTGCATATTAAGGATGAGAATAATCATATTCGTTCTGAATTGGATGCCTATATTTTTCTTATGAAAAGAACCCGGGCTTTGAGATTTTTGGCATGGATAATTGATTTGCCGCTTATCAGGCCCGTTCTTTCTCGCTTATATCATTGGTTTGTTGTTAGACGGTTAAGGCGTGAAGGGCGGTTGTAGTGTATAGGTTGTTATTCTGAGCGTAGCCGAGATCCCTCGGTTACTACGCCCGGAATAACCAATGTTTAGAATTAATAGCCACCTTTTTTACCGTAACCGGCAAATACAAAATCCCACTCAAGTTCGATAGGTGCCCACCACTCAGGAATACCCGTTTCTTTATCAGTGTGACGATAAAAACCGGCGCGGGTTGGTGATTCAATTCGATATGACAGGTGGTATTTACCCGCACCATTGAGTTTGATGTTGCTGGCATAGTGTGGACCATCAGCGGCCGCCATTGGCATAAAAGTGCCGATGGTTTTCCAGTCAGATCCTTTTTTACTTATTGTATATGTGATGGTCAGGTAGGGCATCCAGTCGCCTTCACTAAAGCCATGTTTGTTGTCTTTGGTTGCGTGAATATCAGCTTCAAGGTGAATATCAGCATGGTCAGTCATACCTGGAAACATTGGCATCATTGTAACGGGTTGGATATATACAGCGGCTATTTCCATACCATGTTTATTAACTGTGCCAATTTCAACATCACCCGCGTTGGCAGTATTCGAAAGCAGTACAGAGCCCAGAAGTGCAGTTAGAGCAATTCTCATTAATTTCATCGATATATTCCTGTTGTTAATGTTGTTTAAATTTGAGACAGTGATCATATTCTAAATGATAATGATTATCAACAACGTTTAGGGGGTATTCTGGATAGGGATGAAAAGGAAGCTATCAAGGCTATATTAAATGCCAAATAGAGCAGGCCACCAGGCAAGGGCGACGACCGTACTACCAATGATTCCTGGTATAAGTGGTAGCCAACGATGGCTTAAATCGATGCCTTGTCGGGCAAGTATGCGATTACCCAGATAGATACTCCATAACAGGCTTAGTACAAAAAGAGCACCTTTGACAAGACCAATACCCTGATCACCAAAGCCAATCTGATGAAGAGGCTCAAAGAGTTCACCTCCGAGACCTACCACGAGTGAGACCATTGCTACAGGGGCATATTGATAGCCAAGTTCAATAGAGCGACTTTTTAAATTACTATCACCGCCCATTTTACCAGCCAGCCATGCACTCAGGTAGGTGGTTGCCCAGAGTATTGCAGCCAGGGCAATAGCACAAAAAGACATAAAACCAACAATCATTATGAAGTCGAGCCAGGTAAATACTTCTCTACGATCAGGGTGAACACTCATCAGCCACCATGGGCCGGCATCACCAATCCAGTACATTTCACTTTCGATAAACCATGTGGCAACTTTTAGGCGTATGTCTTGATAAAGCGGTAATACTAACCATAAGAAGCCACCCAAAGCACTACCAGTGCCCAGAAAGAAAAACCAGATTTCAGCAGTGTTGGGATTATGGTCACGTATGTTTTCTACTTCCAGCCCAGGTCGACGAGTGAGCAGGGCAACACCGCCTTTAGCTTTTGGGCTGACACAACGAAAACACTCTATGCAGTGGCGAGACTCTTCTTTGCGAGCAGTATCTATCATTGTTGGGCAGATACCCTTTTCGGTATAGGTATCTTTACCCGGTTTAGGGCGTTTGGGAGCAAACTGTATTGCACCCAGTCTTGAGAAAACACCGAGCAGTAACCCGATAGGGCAGGCATGACGGCACCAGGCTCTTTTGTTTTTGCCATAGATATAACCGATAACAATAGCAGCAAGGCAATTGCTTCAACTTTGAAGGCAGCCCCACTG
>CBDUPD010000203.1:0-5332 GCA_965368985.1 uncultured Spongiibacteraceae bacterium
GAGTCGATTACAGATTCAGCTGCTGCCGCTACTGCCTTGGCGACAGGATTTAAAACAGTTAATGGTTATATTGGCGTAGATAGTGACAAGAATGATCTGACAACAACGCTGGAGCAGGCAAAATTACAGGGCTACCTCACGGGGATGATCACCACTAGTACTATTACTCATGCAACCCCCGCCAGTTTTGTGGCCAATCATTATAATCGTAATCATGAAGACGTTATCGCCAGGCATTATTTACATAAAAATAAAAACGATGATTTAAAATTTGATTTGTTAATCGGTGGTGGTCGTGAACTTTTTATACAGAGCGAACGTAATTTGATAGATGAATTGGTTGCTGCAGGATTCGAAGATGTTAAAAACAAAGGTCAGTTAAGTAAGGTTTTACACCCGCCTATTGTTGCCTTGTTAGAAAATGGCCCGCTGGATTATGCGATTAATAGCCAGGACGGCCTTCGCTTAACGCATATGACAGAACAGGCTTTACGTTTGTTAAAAGACAAGCCATTTTTTTTGATGGTTGAAGGTAGCCAAATTGACTGGTGTGGGCATGGGAATGATATTGCCTGTGCCATGAGGGAGATGGAAGACTTTACTTCGGCTGTAGAGCTTCTAAAGAAGTTTGTTGATAAGAACCCGAACACACTTCTGGTGGTAACAGCAGATCATGAGACGGGTGGGCTAGGTGTGAGTGACACTGGTGCTGGCATTGACAATGGTGCTCAGTGGAAGGAACGGTGGAGGCCTGATGTTGTCAGAGGTGTGAAAGGTTCTACCTATGCGATCCAAAGCGCGTTGTATAAGAGCGGGTCAGATTGGCAGAAGGCCTGGAATTATTATACGAATATTGAGTTGGGTGATGACAGGCATTTATGTGTTGATGGCGATGCCAATACGATAGATAAAGAGCTAACAGATAAGCAGTGTATTGATGTTCTGGTACAAGAGAGCTGTCATTATAGTTATGAAAATTGCAGTCTGGGAGATAAGGTTAATCATATTATTAACCGTTATTCAAATACGCATTGGAACACAACTGATCATACGGGTGTTGATGTGCAGATATTTGCCTATGGAAAATACAGTGAGTTATTTGAAGGTGATATGGACAATACAGATATCGCCAAAAAAGTTTTTTCGGTACTGCGCCAGAGTAATTAACAGGGTTTCTTGAATAAACTGGAATTTGTTGCTATATCAGTATAATAACGGATTAAGTGTAAGGAAATATTAATGGCCTATACGACGGAATGGGAAAACAAAGGTATTTGCTGGAAGTACGCAGGTGTGGTCACGGGTAAAGAGCTAATCAGGTCGAATCTTGATATCTATGGTGATGCCCGATTTGATAATATGCGTTATCAAATTGTGGATTTGACTGATGTGGAAGGCATTAAGGTGAGTGCAGAAGATATGAAAAGAATAGCTGCTTACGATGAGGCGGCTTCATTGAGTAATCCGTATGTAAAAGTTGCTGTAGTTGCCACCAGCGAGTCAGCCAAAGCGCTTTCTATCTTTTATGATAATGAAAGTAGTGAGTCACCCTGGGAGACCATGCTGTTTGATACAGTGAATGAAGCAAGGTTCTGGATTAATTCATAACGCTATCCGCTCTGGCCACCTTGCTATCTATCTTTTCAGGGCTCGCAGCCAATATCCGATATTCAACAAATTATATAAAGACTGTGCTACGTAGGTCATGGCAGCAGCTTTTAAAATCTTATGAGCAATTCGTTGCTCTTTTTTTGTGCTGAAATATGCACCCTCCTTAAGTATCGGCAAGGCTTTGTTGAAGCTGGCATCAAATTCTACCGGCAGGGTTATCAGATGTGTCACTGTACTGGTGCCTATCGATAACACGGCGATTACGACCATTAATATGGAAAACACTGGAGACTTGGTAATGGCCAAAAGAACAGGAGCAATAACCAGAGCTATGGGGGCAATCTTTTCTACAAGATGGGAGAGGTTTGCCAATCGTTGGCGTTTGGCAAGCCAGGGATTACTTTCGGCTTGTTGAATGGCATGACCTACCTCGTGAGCGGCAATAGTTATAGCAGCAATAGAGCGCTGGTTGTAATGTTTGGTATTTAATCTAACGGTTCGTGTTTGAGTATCATAGTGATCACCGTCAGTAGTCTCTTCTACAGTCACTGTGTCAGATAGCTCCAGTTTTTTAATCAGGTGTCGTGCAAATTGTCCGCCAGTGCCAGAAATGGTGTCTGAGGGAGTGTTGTATTTCTTGAGTACTCTGCTCACCCATAATTGTGGGCCAAGGAGTATCGCTATGATCAAAACCAGAAATATAAAATAAAGCATGTTATTCGGGGTTGTCGCTATTTGTTTGTAACAGGAAGGCCTGAATGCCTCGGCCGTTGACTTCCTGCTGTATGGAGTGGCTTGATGGTATCCAGTTGTTGAGGTCAATATGGCCACATTTGTGGTAACAAGCCAGCCAGTAACGAATAGGCATTGCTGCGTTTTTATCTGCAATGAGTTGTGGATGAATATCAGGATATTTATCGATATTCAGTTGTATTTTGGTTGTGAAATATTCAACTGTCCATGCAGCTTCTGTTTCAGGAAAGTAGATAGGTGCACTGGATTTCTTGACTTCGGTTAGCAAGCGATCAAGGTGTTCGCCTTTATTAATCACGGTGTATCCAACGGCAATAAGAAGAATGCATGTTGAGTAGGTAATGATGGCGAGTACATTACGGGCTTGTGAATTGATAGTAATATGGCTTATCAGTAAAACAATAAATGGCAGAAACACAATGCAGTTTCTCAACGTGGTAACAGGGCTGATAATAAACCCGAGTGACCAGGGTAAGAAAAGTACGACAACAATAGAAAGTGTTATAAGCATTTCTCTTAAGCTGAATATCTCCGGTTTTTTATAAGCAAGCCAGCCAAGAAAAATAAACAGGGGGAAGGCAAAGGGACCTGAGTAATACCATGGGATAAACATCAGTAGTTCAGTAAATGATGGGTTCTTGATCCAGAATTCTTCACGGGAAAGATTGGAAAATACTGCCTGCAGCATTGGCAGATAACTGAGCAGTAATAAAACGTATATGCCAAAGATGATGGAGGTGTTTTTCCAGTTATGTTTTTTGCTGGCAATAATTAACAGGCTCAGAAAATGGCAGAATAATAAAATAATGCCGAAGTAATGGGTGTAGGCGAGAGCCAGCGCTGACAGGTAGTAGCCAATGTAGGCAAGTTGCTGTTGGTATTTTAAGGCTTTTGCCAAAAAGTAACTTGAGAGAATGCTGAGTAAGAGTAATAGCTCGTAGCTTCGTACCTCTGATGAAAAACCGACAGCCAATGGGCTAAGGGCAAAAAGCAGTGTGCCAAGCCTGGCTGTTTTTGAATCATAAACTGCTTCAGCTAAAAGATAAAATAGCGGTATGGCGGTAAAGCCGATAATTAAAGAGAATAGTCGTCCGCTTAATTCAGTGAATCCAAACAGGTGAAACCAGCCATAAAGCAGCATTTGAAAAAGCGGTGGATGTACATCTTCAATAGTATTGTTAATAACCATACCCGGGCTAAGGTCGGGATGGCTAAAAGCCGAGCTCCATAGTTCATCCAGCCAGAAAGGCGTCTGCAAGGCCAGTAACAACCGGCTTGCCAGGCCAATTAATAAGCAGAACAAAAATAGAAACTGGCCGTGTAATAGCCTTTCCGGGAAATTTGAAGCCTGTGAATGTGTTGTTGTCATTATTATTTTTGATAAAGAACAGTCACTTTATAATACTACAATCAACGGTAATGGAGCGCCCGTTGATTACAACTTGGTAGCATTATTTAGGGAATCACCGAAATTATTGGTGAAAATGGTCAACAATCGGTAAAATGCCACTCCTTTTTATATTCCAGGTTTGCATCGTGTCAGTGAAGTTTATCGAAAGCTCCAGATTACCAACTGCCTTTGGTACGTTTGAAGTGCATGGATTTTGGGATGAGGTGAACCAGAAAGAGCATTTGGCCATGACATTTGGTGATGTGACTGGTGGTGAGCCGGTATTGGCACGTCTTCATTCGGAATGTTTAACCGGTGATGCATTGTTCAGTATGCGCTGTGATTGTGGGCCACAATTAAACGCAGCATTAAAGTCGATTGCAGATGAAGGTAGAGGTGTATTGCTCTATTTGCGTCAGGAAGGGCGTGGTATTGGCTTGTTGAACAAGATCAAGGCTTATCACTTGCAAGATTTGGGTGCTGACACCGTTGAGGCCAATGAGCGTTTGGGCTTTGCAGCTGATATGCGTAATTACAGCATGTGTAAGCCCATACTTGATCACTTGCATATTTCACGTCTGCGTTTAATGACCAATAACCCGCGTAAGGTGAAAGCCCTTGAAGAGCAGGGTATTGAGGTTGTTGAACGTTTGCCTCTGAAAGAAGGTGAGAATCCCCATAATGCCAAATATCTTGCTACCAAGGCGGGTAAATTGGGGCATTGGATGGATCATCAACTGGAAGATCAGTAAGTTCTGGGGCTTGCTGTTACTAAAAGCCTTTTATTAATAATCTCATTTATTCCATTTTTTAAGAAATGGTGATGGTATTAAGTCGCGCCAGTTAGTCGATGGCATTAAATTGCAGAAGCTGCTCAATAAAAGCTTCAATGGGCGGACTCAGCGTACTTCTTTTGAGCTTTATTAACGACAGCGGACGAGTTAAATCGATATCCCGTATTTTGATCCTGCTTAAAAGGCCGTTATGCACCTCTTCATCAACTGCGCTGGCAGGCACAATGGAGACACCGATACCTGCAGCGACTACTTTTTTAAGAGTGTAAATATTGTCATTGGTCATACGAATATCAACAGTGATATTTTTTTGATTTAAAATACGGTCAATAGCTTCCCGGGTTGGTATGCCTTCATCAAAAGCAACAAACGGTTCATTGTTGATTTCTTCCAGTTTGATCGACTTTCTGTTTTGAAAACGATGATTTTCAGCAACAATCAGAACCAGTTCGTCTTGCCCCAAGGGAAGATTTTCAATGCGTGTACGCGTTTCGGGATAGGCGACAACACCCAGGTCTATTCTTTCCTTAAGTAATAATGAATAAATCTCATCGGATCGCCTGAACTCAAGGTGTATATGGATTTTAGGGAACATTTTCATGAATGATGAAAGAAAGTCACCAATTTCATACATACCGAAACTATGAATGGCTGCAATGCGAATATTACCTTCCAGTACTTCTTGTCTATAGTTAGTGCTAATTTTCAGGTTGTCGCATAAAAGCAGAATTTTCTTTACGTCTGCGAGAATCAGCAGGCCTTCCGGGGTTAACTGAATATTATG
>CBDUPD010000204.1:0-5298 GCA_965368985.1 uncultured Spongiibacteraceae bacterium
TCATTCAACGCTATAACTGTTAACTAAGAATTATAAAGAAATATACGTTAGTTCAGCACTATAAGTGATATTCATTTTTTAAATGTGTACTTAAATACAAGCATAAAATAGCCTGAAAAGCACATTAATAACTTATTAACAACAAAATATTTTTATTATCGAATTCACCCAGCAGGTATGGAAAATGCTTATTTTATCTCGCGACCCTAGTCAGGCAATAAAAATAAATGATGATGTGACAATTACAATTATCAGCGTCAGAGGCAATCAGGTTCGTTTGGGGATAGATGCTCCTGATCATATTAGCATTCATCGTGAAGAGGTTTACAAACTGGTAAATGACTCAGATACACTCGATGAGTAAAGTCTCCAGATCACTGACCATGATCTTTTCAGCAATCAACAATGTAAAACTTTATTAATCACTACCCGGAACTCGTTCTTTATTCGGGTTAGTGAACTATATTGATAAAAAGCTCTTTAACTAGAGCCAGAGCACGGAAGCCAAAAGGATACAAAATTATTACCAACTACCAGAAGGACAGTATGGAAAACACACTCATATCAGTTTTGTATTTAAATGTGCTTTTCTCAGCCTGCGAGAGAGCAGGTATTGCCTATCACAAGATTGTTGACAAACGTTATCTCGACAACGATTTATTGTCCAGCTCAAAAAATACGATCAATTTTCTTGAACTACTCAATATTTTTCAAGACATTATAAAACACGTTAACGAACCACTCATTACCATCAGGCTTGGCAGTCTAGTACACCTCTCAGACTTTGGTGTAGTTGGGCAGACCGCTATGAATCATTCATCAATAGGCGAAGCAATCACTTTTGCCTCTAAAATAGCAAAGTTTATAAATTGTTATCCTCTCTCTTCAGCATACAAGGAAGGTGAAAGCTTTATCAAACGATTCAATACCGGAAATGCTGACCCTGAATTTGCACGCCCCTATATAGAAATGAATACCTCCATACTTCTGCATCTGGTCAAGTCCCTGACCAATATTAACTCAAAACATAAAATACGATTTTCAGAAATAAGATTCAGGCACAGCCCAGCTGCCACATCAAAAGAATATGAAGATTTATTTCAGTCTCCGGTCTATTTCAACAAAGAGCATAACGAAGTTTGTATGGATAATAATATTTTTAATGCCCCGTTATTTGACCCCAATATCAGATTACTGGAAACCGGACTAAGCATTTTGTCTGACAACATAAAATTCAGATATAAAGACAAACCCTTTTCTCATCAAGTTGAACTTCATATTTATAAAACCTACCAAAACAGCTACCCCAGCGCGACAGAAACTGCAAAGAGTATTGGTGTAAGCCTGAGCACCTTAAAACAAAGGCTGGCCAAAGAAAATACCAATTTCAAGATGATCAATGAAACCATACAACAAGATATAGCAACAAGTTTAATAACCGAATCAAAAATGACAATTTCAGAAATTGCATTTTTATTAGGATATTCCAGTAGTGCTACTTTCCACAGAGCTTTTAAACGATGGACAGGGTGCTCACCAAAAGTATACCGAGAGAATTGCTTTAGTAAACATCCTTAAAATTTCTGGCCTTTTTCTCCAACAAACACCTTGACTGAATCTTATTAGACCTGGCCAACGTCTTATTAAATACTGACTCTTCCAAGACTACGGCTGCAAGCTGTTTAGCAGTCAACAACACCTCTTTTTTCCAACTTTTAAAAAATCTGCTTTTCAACTGCATATGAAAACGCTATAACTGGATACAATTAAATGGAAGGTCTTTACTACAGAAAATGATTTTCCTGAGCCTGTTAAGGCCAATTTTATAAACCTTTAAATACCATAAGATCAGGGGCATTAGATGAAAACCAGAGCTGCAGTTGCATGGGAAGCAGGCAAACCTTTAAGCATTGAAGAAGTCGACCTTGAAGGCCCTAAACATGGCGAGGTATTAATTAAAATGGTTGCCACTGGTGTCTGTCATACTGATGCCTTTACTTTAAGCGGTGATGATCCTGAGGGAATTTTTCCTTGTATTTTAGGCCATGAAGGTGGAGGCATTGTTGAAGAGATTGGTCCGGGAGTTACTTCTGTTGCAGTAGGCGACCATGTTATCCCTCTCTATACACCCGAATGTGGTGAGTGTAAGTTTTGTAAATCAGGTAAAACCAATCTCTGCCAGGCTATCAGGGAAACTCAGGGCAAAGGTGTTATGCCTGATGGGACTTCACGATTTTCTATAGATGGTCAGCCGATCTATCACTTTATGGGAACATCAACCTTTTCAGAACATACAGTTTTACCGGAAATTGCCGTAGCCAAAATCAACAACAAAGCTCCTCTCGATAAAGCCTGCCTGCTAGGCTGTGGAATCTCTACAGGTATTGGCGCAGTATTAAATACCGCCAAGGTTGAAGAGGGCTCAACGGTTGCCGTATTTGGGCTCGGCGGAGTTGGCCTTTCTGTGGTACAAGGTGCCGTTATGGCCAAAGCTGCTCGCATACTGGTGATTGATATTAACCCGGATAAATTCGAGATGGCCAAGTCTTTGGGAGCTACAGATTGCATTAACCCAAAAGATTACGACAAAGCCATTCAAGATGTCATTGTCGAATTAACCGATGGCGGCGTTGACTATTCATTTGAGTGTATTGGACGAACTGACACCATGCGCTCAGCACTCGAATGCTGTCATAAGGGTTGGGGAGAATCGACTATTATCGGTGTTGCCGGTGCAGGGCAAGAGATCACCACTCGTCCATTCCAACTGGTTACCGGTCGTGTTTGGCGCGGATCAGCCTTTGGGGGAGTAAAAGGACGCTCTCAACTACCTGAATATGTTGAACAATATATGCGCGGTGAAATAAAAATTGATGAAATGGTAACCTACACCATGCCACTTGAAGATATCAACAAGGCATTTGACCTGATGCATGAAGGCAAATCTATTCGCTCGGTAATTATTTTTTAAAACACCCTGTTTTACATCTATTTATCAGCCAGCATCCTGCTGGCTAGCCTCGCCCTGCATAAGACTTGAAAAATCCTGTTCATCATTTGATTTCGATGCCTTAAAACCTATAATTACAGATTATAATTATAATCACACATTGAACGACACCGGATACAACCTTGATTAGCAGCAATGATGACCTGACAAACACTGAAGCTGATGATTCGGCTTTTGAAGATGCTTTATTTAAAAGTGAAGAAGAGTTTGAAGATGCTCTATATCCCACTAAAAAGCCGGAAGAAGTAAAACAGGCCGAACCTGAACAAACAAGCAAACCGCAACCACCCCGTGAGCGCGAAGATGCATACGACCATTTTTTAACAAAAGCATCCAAAACCTTTGCACTTGATTCAATAAAACACACACCACCCAAACGTCGTGCAAGAATTGAGCCCCTGCCTGAAACTACAGATCAAACTACTAACAGAAGATCTTCAAAAGACAAAAGCTTTCTCACCAAGGAAATCAGCCTTAAAGATATATTAACAACTGAAATAAAAGTTGATGGTGGCCTAAAAAAAAGTAAAGACCTGCTTACAAAAGAGATCAATGTTGACAAAATTCTGACTGCAGAGATCAGCCTGTCAAAGTCTAAAAGGTCTCTGCCTCTTGATTTTGACTTACCCCCGATTAATCCCAAAATAAAAGTAAGCACTCTTCCCCAAGCCAACCAAATTGATGCCTTATTTTCAAAAAAAGGCACCAAGCTGAGTACAATTTTTGAAAAGGCCGCGAGCGACCTTTCCATTCTATCTGAAATAGACGCCCCCATAAAAGATAGAATTAAGGTGTTAGACTCATATTCAACACCATTAATCCCGGCAATCAAATCATTTATTGCCAGCTATGAAAAAAATCCAGCCATACCTGACGATCCTCAAAGAGTACCCGTTCTTAAGCATTGTGAAAGTTCATTATCAAATCTTATAACAGGCTATAAACAGGTATATCAGCACTTTTACAGCAGTCCGGGCGGCACATATAACTCACAACGTGATACAGCCAATAGCTCAGCATTCCGGTTAATTGAATTAATCAGTATGCAACAGCAACTAATGGCAGCCATATACAGGCGCGTACCGAAAGATTCGATAAAATCACTCAACAAGGTTTTTACTGCCCTTACCCAATGTGAACCGGGATTTATAGCCGAACAACAAAGCTCTCTGGTTACTGGTAATAAAATCAGCATCTGGGAATTATTTCTCCAAATACAACTGTGCCTGGCTTTTGACTTCATGAGCTTTTCTGCAACACAGCACTCTTTATTAATTGCCTATTTCCGTCATCACATCAACACACTGAAAATATTGTCCGCTGATGACTTTAATGAATCGAATGATATTGTTAAGTGGATGATTCCACACAATCATGATAGCGCCCCAATATCGACAAATACAGTCGACAAAACGCAACTTCCCGGAATTTTTATCGTTATTGATAACCTGCTAAACCAGATTAATGACGATTATTATGAATGCCTTACTCTACAAAATAAAAAGAAACCTGTACATAGCTCTCGCTTGCTCAAGAAGTACCCACTCACACAAATTCTGGCATTACTCGGCACCTTAAGTAGCTTGACTAAAAGAGCAGCTAACGGAGAACCACTGCATCAGCCGACTTCTTATAAAAGTATCAACCTGACTTTTCACTCCGGGTTTAAACGTTGCGTTCTAACCTGCCAACAAAAAAGACGCGAAAGACTTGCAGGTATTTCTCCTGAAAACAGCACAAATGGTATCGAAAAAAAGGACCTGCCATGGCGAATTGGTGCTGAAGAGGAAAAACATCTTTTTATACAAACGACTGAAAATTCATCAACGGTTAAACTCGATATTGGCTGGCTTGTATTAATCACCCTGAATACCAAAAAAGGCGAAAAAACAATATTATCAAGAATCGTCAGGATAGAGCGTGGTGAATACAATCAGGTTAATATTATCCTTGAAAAACTGGGAAGTACTGTTGTTGACGTGATATACCCTTCCCTGCCAGGCTCAACCGATAAAAAAGATCAACTGTTATTGGGGCTACTCACAACCAGTAAAAACAACAGCTATTTTATCTGCCCAAACAACAACCCATTTTGGGGCGGAAGAAAGTTCAAAGTGAGAATGCCCAATAGAACGCTGGCTCCACTTAAAATTGATCTATTAAAGACGGCTACAAACAGCTTTCAGATTTATAAATTAATATAAGACCGCCAATGAATATTGGCGGAGAGATTATTATCAAGGTTAAATCAGAAGTATAGGCTAACTGTGTTTATTCACAGTTAGCCT
>CBDUPD010000205.1:0-5293 GCA_965368985.1 uncultured Spongiibacteraceae bacterium
CAAAACTTGCCTCACCATTTTTAATGACAGATAGACCATTTACTTGCCCGGCAACATTACCTGACGTTGCAATAGCCACCCTGCCTGACAAAATATCGTCACATACGCTACTCTGGAGCCGCGCATGACGTTTTAACCTTGCACTTATTGCGTTCTCAATATGTTCTGCAGTCGTTAACTCTTTACCGGTTTTACTACGCAGATAATCAGCCTCGATGACTACATCCATAATCTCATCAATATGAGTCGACATTTTGTTCTGGTTTTCTGCAATACGACATGCATACTCAGCTAAACTGGCAATGGCATCAGCACTCAATTCTGCAAAACCTGCATCTTTTGCTCTCGTATGCAGCATACCGGCAAACTGGTTAAGGTTATCAGGTGTACAATCAAATTCACTTTCAAAATCAACCAGCACATGAAACAACTCATAAAAATCATGATCAACCTCTGCCAGCGCGTAATAAATATCTCTTGGACCGATCAATATCACTTTCACATTCAGAGGAATCGGCTCCGGTTTCAGATTTACCCCCTCTGCCGATTGTGGCTCTATGGTTATCTTGCCTTCTCTTAAGGTACGCTTTAAGGCTTCCCAAGCCTCAACATCATGTAAAACCTTCTCTATATCGAGTATCAGGTAACCTTCATTAGCCTGGTGTAATGCACCAGCGATAATCTGATGAAAATCAGTTGATACATCACCGTGCGATGTTATGTAATTTATACGCCCAAACAAATTGGCATAACTCGGATTTGGCTCTAACACAACCGGTAGGCCATTCTCAACTGTAATCCCTGTTAACAAATGTGGTCGGTAATGTTTTTCTAACAACTGCCGTTTATTTAGCGGGTGTTCTTTGGAATTATCAGTCGATTCAGAAAAGTGTTCTTCAATAACACGCGGCAGGTGTTTACTGATTTGCGCAATATAAATAAGAACACCGGCATGCCCCTGATACTGATGTTGCAACTCTTCGAGAAGTGGCTTGAGCGATTGTTTGATAACCTGATTACGTAAATCACGTAATTTGTTATTTAAATCCCTTTGCCACTCTGGCAACTCCAGCAAAGCTTCATTCATCAGGCTTTCCAGATCGACAACACTCTGGTGAAACTCTTCCCGCTTCGCATCAGTTAATTGTGAAAAATCGGCTTCATCAGCAATATGTCCATCGACAATCATACTGAAAGTAATTACACCGTCTTCTCGATAAACAGCTATCTGTTTTGAGGCTGCTGTCGTTTCAACGATATTGATAGCTTCATCATAGGTATTTTCAAACTCTTTCTGTAAGGCTGTTTTTTGTTGCACATAGGTAGGGTTTTCAAGAACTGTCGGAAATGTTGCCAATAAAGACTCGATAAAATTGTCAATGTCACGACGCAGCTTAACTCCCTGATGATGTGCCAATGAGATACATCGAGGCTCTCTGGGGTTTTCAAAATTATTAACATATAACCAATCTTTAGGTGTCGCCCCATGCGCTGCAAGTGGTTTTAAATACTCTTTAACATATCGAGTACGCCCCATACCGCACTCACCTGCCACATAAAGATTATAGCCCGCATGAGGAATACCCAAGCCAAACTCCAGTGACTCTGTTGCCCGAGGCTGGCCTAATATTTGTTTGAACTCTGACAGCTCCAGTGTTGATTCAAAATCCAGTTCTTCTGCATTAATCTGTCGTTTTAATTGTTCTTTTGATAATTTCACATTTTTACCCGTTAAGAGCGGCCAACGATGATTGACTCATTAAGAACCACCAATGTAATCCAGTGCCGATAAGCTGCCAACCCTGAAAGCTAATATTCTTTTGCAATAACTAACAATTACACATATAACCTTTAAAATCAACAACTTGCAAGGCTATCATTAGCTATTTACTGAATGCTCGCTCTCAAACTACCCAACATTAAATATCGGCCCTACATTTACCTGATAATCCTTATTTTTCAGTAAGTTACACTTTATCGGCATTTACAAATCTATTGATTCAACGAGTCAAAATTGAATGCCTATATACAATATAGTAAAATGCGGGCCGCTTTATACAAAAGTACCCACATAACATTGAGGGATATTAATTCCCTATAGTTATCTGATCGCGGCACCGACCAATTACCTGATAGTGTGGTTTTTAACCCGAACTCGGTTTCTGGGACATCGTTGTCGCTAAAAGATAGTAAAAAACGATTTGGTTAAGTGTGGTGACTTGTTGCTCTTTAAGAAACAAGCACTGTGTATATAAGGCAAATTTTTAGAGTGAGCCCGGGTATAAGCCCGCGGCAACAATGATAGGAAGTAAGAAATGACCAACACTAACAAACAGCCTTCTGGCTTGTATCGCTCAGAGTTTGAGCATGACAGCTGTGGTATTGGCTTTGTAGCCAACCTGAAAGGTAAGAAGTCACACGATATTATCGAGAATGCTCTCACCATGCTTACCTGCATGGAGCATCGCGGTGGTACCGGCTTTGATGTAAAAAGTGGTGATGGTGCTGGTATTTTAATTCAAATACCACATGATTTCTTTGTTACAGAAGCAGACAGGCTTCATATTAAATTACCCGAGCCTGGTGAGTATGGCGTCGGCATGATTTTCTTTCCTGCCGAACCGGGGCAGACTGCCGCTTGCCGCAAGGTATTAAACAGGAATATTCAAGAGCTGGGTTTAACACTGTTAGGTTATCGTGCCGTACCAAGCGACAACTCTATGCTGGGAGCAGCTCCTATAGAGTCAGAGCCCAATATTGAACAGGTTTTCATTCAGAAACCCGCTGACATTTCACAGCAGGAATTTGAGCGCAAGTTATTTGTATTGCGTAAATATACCGCTCACACCATTAACAATACGATTGCAAAAGAGAAAGATGAGTTTTATATCGCATCTATGTCTTCTCGTACGATTGTTTATAAAGGTCAGTTCACGACTGAACAGGTAAGACAATATTACCTTGATCTACAAAATGAGAATGTAACTTCGGGTTTGGCAATGTTCCACTCTCGCTTTTCTACCAATACATTCCCGGCATGGCGTCGAGCACAACCTTTCCGTTACCTGTCCCATAACGGTGAGATAAATACCGTTAAAGGTAATATTAACTGGATGAATGCACGTGAAGCGATGTTCAAATCCATCAACTTCAGCGATGCCGAATTAAAAATGCTGAACCCTGTTTGTAACCGTGACAGCTCAGACTCTGCAAACCTTGATATGGCTATTGAATTGCTTGTATTAAGTGGTCGTCCACTACCACAAGTGATGATGATGATGGTCCCTGAAGCATGGCAAACACAAGAAAACATGGACCCTGTCAAACATGCCTTCTACGAATACTACGCTTGTATCATGGAACCATGGGATGGTCCGGCTTCCATATCTTTCAGTGATGGCAAAATAATTGGCGCAACACTTGACCGTAACGGGCTTCGCCCATCACGTTACCTGTTAACTGATGATGGCACCCTGATTATGGGCTCTGAAACTGGAGCACTGTGCGTTGACCAATCAACTGTTGTTAAAAAAGGTCGCTTACAACCTGGTAAAATCTTTGTTGCCGACCTTGAAGAAGGCCGCATCATTAGTGATGACGAAGTTAAGCAGGAAATCTGCTCTTCACAGCCTTACGGCAAGTGGTTAGCCGATAATAAAATCGTATTAAACGAACTGCCGGTTCCCACTTCTTCTATTGCACAGCCACCACTTTCTAACCTTAGAAAAATGCAAAAGGCGTTTGGCTACTCAAATGAAGATCTTAACCTGATTTTGAAAGATATGGTTGCTACTGCAAAAGAGCCTCTTGGTGCAATGGGTACTGATACACCATTGGCAGTTCTGTCAGATCGTTCACAACATTTGGCACACTACTTCAAACAGCTTTTTGCACAAGTAACCAACCCACCTATCGATCCGATTCGTGAAGAACTGGTTATGTCTTTGCGTGGTTATGTAGGCAACTCTCATAACCTTTTGGAAGAAACACCAAAGCACTGTCACAAGATCGAAATTACACAACCGGTTCTGACTAATGAAGAACTGAGAAAGCTGCAATATATTGATCACGATCATATGCAAGCCAGAACCATTGATATCACATTTAAAGCCAATGGCGCATCTGGTTCATTGAAACAGGCGCTCGATCGTATCTGTCAATATGCCAAAGATGCTGTCAACGATGGCTACTCAATTCTTGTGCTTAGTGACCGTAAAATTGATACCGACCATGCAGCCATCCCTTCTCTGTTGGCGACTGCAGCCATTCACCACTGTTTGATTCGTGAAGGCTTGCGTGCAAAAGCAGATATTATTCTCGAAGTTGCTGATATTCGTGAAACACACCACTTTGCTACTGTCATCGGCTTTGGCGCAGCAGCAGTTAACCCATACCTGGCACTTGAAACCATGTATGAACTTCGTGATGAAGGTGTTATTAACAAGGAACTGACTAACGATCAGGTTGTTGCCAAATATGTTAAAGCCATCGGTAGCGGTTTATTGAAGATATTCTCTAAAATGGGTATCTCTACACTACAGTCATACCAGGGTGCACAGATTTTTGAAGCTCTGGGTATCAACAGTGATGTGGTTGATGCCTACTTTACTGGTACAGTCAGCCGTATCCAGGGTATTGGCCTTGATCAAATTGCTGAAGAGGCTTTGCTTCGTCATCGTGAAGGCTTCCCGGAAGAAAATCGCATTGCTACCGATAACCTGTTAAAAACAGGCGGTGATTATGCATGGCGTAATGATGGTGAAGGCCATCTATTCAGCCCAACAGCTATTCGACTGTTGCAACACTCTTCTGCCAGCAATAACAAAGCGCAGTTCAAAGAGTATACCGACTTAATTGACAATCAAACCAAAAATGCTTTTACACTTCGTGGATTGCTTGAATTCAACTCAGGCAACAAACCCATACCATTGGAAGAAGTTGAGCCTGCAGAAAACATTCTAAAACGCTTTGCCTCTGGCGCTATGTCCTTTGGCTCTATCTCATGGGAAGCTCATACAACACTGGCTATCGCCATGAACCGTATCGGCGCCAAGAGCAACAGCGGTGAAGGCGGTGAAGACCCTGTTCGTTTTACCCCACTTGAAAATGGCGACTCTATGAAGTCTCGTATCAAGCAGGTAGCATCAGGTCGTTTTGGTGTAACCAGTTACTATCTGGCTAATGCTGACGAACTACAAATCAAAATGGCACAAGGTGCAAAACCTGGTGAAGGTGGACAGCTACCTGGCCATAAAGTGGATGCCTGGATTGGTAAAACACGTGGCTCAACCCC
>CBDUPD010000206.1:0-5286 GCA_965368985.1 uncultured Spongiibacteraceae bacterium
TTCTATATCTGAATTTATTGTGATTGTAATATATCTCCTTTGGATATTTCATTCTTGTTCACATTAGGCAGTAATAAACCAACCTGATCGCCTTTTGAAGCTGTTGTTGTATCTTTACGAAATATTTCAATGTCTTGAATTTTGACAGCGTGCTGGTCACCGTTTGCCCTCACAAGAGCAAGCTTGTCGCCCACTTTGACTTGGCCAGAAGTTATTATTCCTGTTGCGACAATGCCCCGGTTTTCAATTTGCATGAAAACCAGATCTTAGACAACCATGTGGAATTTTTCGGCACCAGAAGAACCTGATGCCTCGAGATTACTATTATGTTGAGAAGGCTGTAAGTGATTAAAAACATTTACGTAATATTTTCATCATATGCCTTCTCTGGATTGAATTTTTTATGAATGCTGCCAGGACCATGTATTGTTTTCAGGCAGACAGTCGCAACATAATATTGCATTATCGAACTCTGCTCCGTTTTTAATACAGGGATCTACATCTTCCCTGTCTTCTTCCAAAGTACGATCGATTAGCCATGATGAACATTGGGAACATTTTGAAAAATGCTCTTTCGTTAAATCATGAGACACCATTTCTTGTTCAATAACTGTCATATTATACTTTTTCAGGATATCTTCCATGGCCCCCTGTAGTTCATCGGTGATTTTATTAAATCCCTCTTCTTCTACCAGGGCTGAGGGTAATTCACCAATTAATTTCATATTAATGACAGATATAAAACTCATAATCTATTCCAGCTTAAAAACGTGTTTGTTAGAAAATTGCTATACCAAATAAACTGCCGTGAAAATATAAATGGATAGCAAATGCCATTATACCAACAACGGCAACCAAAATATCATAGGGAATTGTCTGTTTTTTTGAAGTCGGGGTAGCACCGCGCTTATTGGCCGAAATGATAGACCAGGAAGTGAAGAGTCCAAGACTGCCAAAAAGTAATAGTGAGCTTAAGTCACCGTTTGTTAATAAAAAAGTAACAAAGGACATATATGTCCTTAGAATTCTCAGGTATGAATCCACTAGCTCCAAGTGCCAGTGCTTTTAATTCTGTATTTTTCACCAGTTAGCCCTATTATTATCCTTGATCTGAAATGATTCAAACATGATTATTATGAAATAGCCAGTGAGGTGTGTTGTGGTATTTCTGCATATATAGTGAAAAAATATCAGTAATAAGAGACACCTACATCCAAGATGGTATAGTTGGAGTGGCTCACTAGGGCTAATAGAATAATAAGATGAAGAATATTGACGATTATCTGCTTGTTCATACAGATAATCAGGAGCTTTCGATTGTCACCGCAGAATAATACTGATGCAATAATAGCGACATCAGGAACAAAGTCACAAATAGATGCATTAACCGGTTTGCGTATTATTGCAGCAGCTTATGTTTTCTTTTTTCATATTGATGGGCATTTTTTACAGGTTTTTTTACCTGAAGTGGCAAAATTTACCTGGATGTTTCAGGGTGGCTGGATGGGCGTTGATCTGTTCTTTTTATTGAGCGGTTTTATCATATCCTATAATTATTATGAAAGTTTTCAAGACCCGAAAAATGCGGGTTATGTTACTTTTCTGGTTAAACGCCTGGCCAGAATTTATCCGGTACATCTGTTTACTACATTGGCAGTGTTTATTCCTGTGATGATATTTTTTGGATCAAAAGTATTGGCACAGCAATATGATTTTGTTCCTTCTCATGTTGATTACAGTATTACAGAGTTTGTTAAAACGGTTTTGCTTGTGCATGGATGGACATTGCCCACACTGACCAGCTGGAATGCAGTGTCGTGGTCAGTGAGTTGTGAATGGTTGGCTTATATATGTTTCCCACTTATCGTTTTGATGGTGCAGCCTCTGGATACAGCCAAAAAACTTTTGGTAATGTTTTTTACGATTTTTATTGTGGTGTTAACTGTTGGCGGTCTGGCAGCTCTTTTTCTTACAGGGCCTTCTTTTATTGGTGTGATACGTATCGCTGCAGAATTTACCATGGGGGTAATCTTGTATCGGCTTTATGTGCTTAAGCCAGTAGTGCCTGTTAATGAAAATAAAATCAATTCACTGGTTATTATTGCATGCACTGTCTTTGTGTTCTTTACTGCTTGGTTTGAATTTTCTTTTCTTTGGGTGGTTCCGTTCTTTTCGTGGGTAATATTGGCTATTGCCAGAGGGCAGCTAAACCCTGCTTTTCTGTCAAGAAAGTCGTTTGTTTATGGTGGTAAGATCTCTTATTCCCTATACTCACGGTGTTTGTCTGGTGTTAGCAACAATATTTTTTGATCCCAAGCAATTTGGTGATCATGATACCTTGGAGAAAGTGTTATATATACTGGCCTATGTTGTCAGTAGCATAGCTTTGACTATTTTCTCTTACCATGTGGTAGAAGAGCCAGGGCGCAAGGCTGTGATGAGGTGGTGGCGTTCAAGATCGCAAGAGAAAGCGCTGGCTGCTGAATAGCGAGTTTCGCAGTTCCCCTGATTACATCATAAAAACAAGTGCTGCCAGCAATAATGAACCGGCCCACATAAAACTTAAACCCCAAAAGAGATTGATGGTTGGTAAAGTTTGTTCAAGCTGTTGAATATATTCTTTTGTAAGATATTCAGGGTTTGGGTTGCCCAGGTCATGTGCAAAGTCACTTAAACTATCATATCGGTCTGCAGGGTTGGTTTCAGTTGCCCTTCTTAGAGCGGCATCAAACCAGATGGGTATTTCAGCATTATATTTAAAGCTGAGTGTATAGCGTAGACGCTTAAAGTCTTTTTCTTTTTGTGCTTTTAGAAAGTTATTGCCATAAGGAGAATTGTGCGTGAGCATTTCATAAATAATAATCCCCAGACTGAATTGATCCATTTTTGCATGAGCAGGTTTGCCCAGACGATACTCCGGGGCGGTGTAGTGAATAGTGCCTAACAATTCATTTTGATCAAGAGAGGTTTGTATTTCAGCAATACTGGCAATATAGATTGAACCGAAATCAACAATTTTAACCTTGCCGTTGTTGTCTATCATAATATTGCCGGGCTTCAGGTCGCGATGAACAATTTCATTATCATGTAATGATTCGATACCTGCAGCAATTTGTTGTGCGATTTTTAATACCTGGCCACCTCTGGGGTAATAATTTCTTTCTATCCAGGTTTGTAGTGATATTCCTTCAACATATTCCATTAGGTAATAGAGAAAGCTTTTGTGCCGCTTCGGTGTAATGACTTTAACAATATGCTCATTGTTAATGCGGCGTCCTACCCATTCTTCCAGGCAGAAACGATCGATATAGGATTGGTCATCATCGAAATTCACAGAAGGGGTTTTCATCGCCAGCTTTTCACCGGTTTCTTCATCTTCTACCAGATAAACCTGACTGCGATTACTGGCATGCATTTCCTTGATTACTCTGTAGCCGTCAAGTTTTTGTCCAACCGAGAGTGGGGGAGGAAATGGTTGTGGTACAAGAACATGTTGCAGATCATCGATGCGTTTTTCGGCGAGCTCTGTTGTTTGTATCAACAGGCAACTGATATTGTCGTTGCTTTCAGCTTCAAGTGCTTTTTCAGCGAGTTTCTGGCAACACCGGGTAAAGTTCGGGCTGTATTTTTCTATCGTTTTCTGTATGGCATCGTTAGAAAGAAAGTCATGAACACCATCGGTGCTAAACAGAAAACGGTCACCTTCCTGTAGTGCCACAGTTTTATAATCAATCTGCAGGGTGACGTCGATTCCCATTGCTCTGGTCAGCGCATAGCTTTCATTGTTTAACTCGCTATGGTCAGTTGTCAGCATTGAGAAAATGTTGTCTCTAAGCATATAAATGCGTGAGTCACCTATATGAAAGATATGTGCAGTGTGGGATTTTACGATTATCAGGCTAAGTGTGGTGGCGTAGCCTCGGGCAGGCTCAGTGAACTCCCTGTTTTTTGCATAGAGCTGTCGGTTAAGTGCAATCAGGGCATTAAGCGCAGATTTTTTTATGCTCCAGAGTTCAGGGGTGTGATAGTACAATTTGATAAATTCATTGCCACATATCTGGCTCGCTTCCTGACCCATTTCTGCGGTGCTAACGCCATCAGCTATTAAAAAAACAGCTCCTTTTGTTGTCAGCTGTGGTTCTTCGGGAATGTGTACAGTTATTGTGTCATCATTTCTTTGTTTGATGCCAGCAGAGCTATAGTGTCCATGTGATAAGTTCAGGTCTTGATGAATATAGGGGTGATCGTGCTCCTGAATGTTATTGCTTGGGGCAGATGTAGATAAGGGAGCTTGCGCTCCCTTATCTGTGGTTTCTTTATTTTGATCAAGTTGACTCATAAAAGTCTAACCATCCCATAAGTGAACTGGAAGTTATACCAGTTAGGATACCTCAATCAATTGTACAGTGCCATCAGGAAGTACTTCAGTCATATGACCTTTGGGTTCATCAAGGAACTGAACAATAACGAAACAGATAGCTGCAGAGCCTGCAATAATCATAAAGAAGGTTGATGCATCAACAAATGAGTATGCTGTAAGGAATGTTACCGCACCTACGTTGCCATAAGCACCAGCCATACCGGCGATTTGGCCTGTCATACGACGTTGAACCAGAGGAACCATCGCAAATACAGCGCCTTCACCGGCCTGTACAAAGAAAGAACAGAACATAACAGCCATGACCGCTAAAGGAATCATCCACGCACTGCTAACCTGTGAAAGAATCATATAACCAACTGCCAAACCAAAAATCAGGATAGACAAGGTTTTCTTACGGCCAAAATGATCACTCATCCAGCCACCACCTGGGCGAGCTACCAGATTCATCAGTGCAAATGCGCCACCTAATAAACCGGCTTTAACAGGGCTTAGTTCAAAGGTTTCCATAAAGAAAGCTGGAAGCATTGAAACAACTGCAAGCTCAGAGCCAAAAGTTACAAAGTAAGACCAATCAAGAATAGCAACTTGTTTGAACTTGTAACGCTGGTTTTCAGGCACGCCATGTTTCAGGTTTTCTTTGTTTACATGGTGAATGGAGTAGAACTGGAAAGCAAATACGCCACAAAGTATCAGCCACATAATATTTGCAGTTGTGTCTGTTAACAGACCTACGCCTGCTGGAGACAGTTTCCAGGTTAATACTGAAAGGGCAATATACATCGGGATGTTCATCGCAATATAGAACCAGAAGTCAGCTTTGCTGGTTACTTCAAGGCCACCGCTCTTTTTCGGTTTGAAGTAGGTTGAACCTTTAGGTGTATTGCGTGCATTTAAAAAGAAAAAGA
>CBDUPD010000207.1:0-5273 GCA_965368985.1 uncultured Spongiibacteraceae bacterium
TGATATGAAAATTCCAGTCAGTAATCCCTTGCTGATGGAGTTGGTCTGATACGCTTTCAGCGCACTGAATATTATCAGTTAAATAATATAAACGTTTCATAATCGACACCTCGTATTAAACTCAGATGCCAGACAAACAGCACCTGAAATACATGTTTTGTCTTAATAAAGTATAGCAGCTGCAATAAGACTCGATATGTCATTTATGCGTTAAAAAAACTCTCTTTATTCGTTGTCAGGCTAAAGAACAGTGACTCCTCATCAAACTTAACACCAGCCTACAAGCTCACTCTTCTCTTTTAAACTTCCCATGCTTCAAATAATGAATAACTTGCTGAATCACTTTGTTATTTTTCATAATAAATGGGTGAGATACATTCATGATAATGTGGTCATTCATACCTTCAAGCCTGGTTTTTTCTACTGCCACTTTACCATCATCGGCACCGGGCAGCATCATGGAGTTCATCCAGTTAATGCTGCGGTTTCCTGCAATAATACCCAGGTCAAAATCTGCATCACTGAGTTTTTTTGGTACACTATTTTCTCCTGTACCTAACTGCATACCTGCAGGACCATTTATCCACTTAAAGACTGGAAGACCATCCAGTATATCGACTACCTCACTACCCTGATTAGGTGGACCCAACATAACCACCCTACCCAGGTTTTCAATGGTATTTTCTTCAAGATAATACCTCAGCAAAATACCACCCAGAGAATGTGTCACAAAATGAACCTTGCTGTCTTTATGGCAGGATTGCAAGCCTCTATCAATAGCTTCTTTTGCCAATACATCTATCGAAGCTTTGGTAGATGGATAACTAACATTAATGACGTGATACCCCTCTTTATTTAATCGCTTCTCCATTTTTTTCATTGAACTATCACTACGAGCCAAACCGTGTAATAGCACCACACACTCATTGGCATATGATGAAACGGGGAATGTTGCCATTACCACCATGATATATTGTTTAATTCTGTTCATCGTAATCTTTCATTGTTCATCTATAAAAATCTAAATTGAAAAATCACTTCCAGTTTACCGGAAGTGATTGTTTTTATCCTGTAACATCAAACCTGTTCTTTTTAATAACTCCATTCAGCATAACGTGCTTTATAGATAATCAGGGTTTGTTTTATTGAACTGCCTTTTGACTCCAATAGCGAGGCCAACAAAATAGCTGACACACCCATTACTGCCGTTGCAATCCAGTAACTGAAGTCAAAAATCTCAAACAGATTAATAAACTGATTACCAAGACCCACAACAAATAACAACAAACCACCTAACAACATGACTCGTTGTTTTAAAGTGTAACTCATTGCTATCATAATGAGTCCTACCAGTATAAGAGACATTGTTGCCCATACATCTGAATTGAAAGTAAAATTGGCAAATAGTCCTGTCACCAGAATTATACTGGTCATAACTCTATATAAACCTGCACCAGTGTAGGCACGCAATGAGATCTCATAACACATTAGAGCAGCAATTACGGTTCCCAAAATTATGGCAAAAGAATAACTATTAACCAATATGCCCACAGATGCGCAAACACTGATACCTGTAACAATCGCCAATACCATTGACACCATATCGCTGATAATTCTTAACCATGATGCATTTTTCATATGCAGGGTACATTGGCGTAAAGCGATAAATCCCATTAGCGATGTACTGGCAAACAGAATCTCTTCTCCCGGGAAGCTATATAACCAGATATTACGAATCAACAATGTCATTATCGGCAAAAACTGTAGCAACAAGGCAAACATCCCTTCATGGGTTTTTGCTTCCGTACGTTGTCTTGTAGTTGTGATATTAAATAGCAGGGTATATGAACCCAACGCGGCGGCCAATACAGCAACCAATACCGGGTCTCGCAACGGAATCAACAACGCAGCATTACTTATAATATAAAGTATGCTCATTTTCTTGCTCATACCACGTGACAACACCCGAAAACCAATGATAATCACTGGCACCAGCAACATGATTGTTGCCAGTGCAGTGAATGCAGCAGAAATTGGGCTATCCACACTCCAGGCTACATATTGAGGATATTGAGCCAGACTCACCCCTGTATATTCCGAATAAATAAATGCACCCAGTATCGCAAAGTTTGCCACGACTGATATCATCGATAGCATAATTAATAAGCGAGCACTTTTTCCTTCTTTAAGATAGTGCCCGCTACTCAACCCAATAGCTGCCAGTAAACCCGTATGACCGAGTAACATAAAATAGCGGACCAGGTCATCACTACCTTCCCAGCCTCGCATCAAAAAACTATAGAGCGAACATAAAATTGCAGCTGCACCAATGCCACGTAATATAGCAGGCAACTTCTTCATCCAATTATTTTCGTTATGATCGCTATCAGCGAAAGACATATCGTCGTCACGCATTGATATATAATTAGTGTTCATTGTTATTCTCCATTTCAAGTAAGGCATCTAACTCCAGACGCAGATCTTGTTTGTTTTCTTCTGATATGTACTCCTGCTCAAGAAGGTCTAAATCATCCAACGTTCCAACTGTCATTTCATTTTGTGCTATTTTTATTTCCCAGCGCTCAAAACTGCTATCCAAAGCTTCGATTCTAGACTCACCTACCTGACTAATAACATTAAGCGCTTCAGCACTGGTTTGTCGTGCGCGCATAATTTCATGTTTTTGTATCATGGCTTTTAACTCTTCTTCACAACGGTATATATCTGCCGCCATTTTTTCTGAAGTGCAGTAATATTCCCCAGCCATAATTTTCAGTTTTTCAATTTGAGCCTGGGCTGTTTGTCGACGCTGCATACACTCCAGAGCTTTTTTCTCATCACTCTTCGCTGCCTCTATAGCACGCTTCGCCCATTTCTTTTCATTGATGCTGGCTTGGGCTATCTGATCACGCAAGCGCTTCTCATTACCTCTGACACGCCCAAGTTGCACTTTTGCAGCAGCGATTCTTTTACGTTGCCCATCGATCGCTGCTTTTATTAATGCATCATGATTTTCAATCTCACCAACCACCTGATCGATTCTTGAAAATAATGTTGTGGAAACCCGTTTTATAATACCCATACTATTCTCCCGATATTTTTGTGTGTAGAAAGAGTATTAATCGGAATTCAGAGGGAATACAGGACGATAGTAAAAGTGTTTCAGGGTGAAACCCAAGGTATTAAATAATGGTACTTTATGCAATGCTCGTCATCTCGAACGTAGCCGAGAGACCTCCAACAGTCTATCGCGATATGGCAAAGGGATCTCTGGACTGCGCTCGGAATGACCTGATTCGCTCAGGATAAAACCAGGGAATACTTTATTGTAGAAATCCGCTTCTACAGAGTTGAAAACGCTACAGGCCACAACTTCTGGGAATTCTGATCAAACTCATCCCATAACTGCCGGTAGGATTTTTTCTCGCAGGGATGCAATGCATCGGGTGCAATTTCTGCAAGTGGCCATAATACAAAAGCATTGGTAAGAATCTCATCACGTGGCAATTTTACACTATCAATTTCACCACAGACATCATTATAGGTAAGAATATCTATATCCAGTGTTCTGGCGCTAAAACGCTCACCACCACGCACACGACCATTAGCGTCTTCAATAAAACGTAACTTGGCAAGCAGCGCACCTACCGGTTTATCTGTGGTTATTTTAACAACCATGTTATAGAAATTATCCCCTTTAAAACCGACTGACTCACTTTCATAGATACTGGAAAGCTCTATATCGCCAAAAGCATCACGAAGTGCAGCTAAACAAGAGCGTATATGTTTCTCTCTATCTATATTACTGCCGATACTCAAAAACACGTCGGCCATCAGTTTTTTTCTCCGCGCTCAATCAAAACACCAACATCTTTAGCGCCGCGCACAGCACCGGGCTTACTTAAACGTAACCGTAGCCAGGGAACTGAAAACTCATTCAACACAATCTCGGCACACTGCTCAGCCATGGTTTCAACCAGTTGAAATTCACTCTCTGATATAAAACTGATTAAACGCTTTGATACAGCCTTATAATCAAGCGTATCCTCAATACTGTCTGACAAGGCTGCCTTGCGGATATCTGTTGCCATCTCGATATCAAGACTAACAGTTTGCTTTACCTGTCGTTCCCAGTCATAGATTCCAATAATGGTGTCTATATTTAACTCGCGAATATATACAATATCCATTGCTTTTATTATTCCTGTATTTTCAGTGATGACAATTCAGTCAAGGGCCAGCGAGGACGAACCTGTATGGTAAAATCGCTCGATTGCCCTGCCTTCAAACGCTGACATCCTGCATAGGCAATCATGGCGCCATTATCCGTACAAAACTCCGGACGAGCATAAAACAACTCAGCCCGTTCTTTTATAACCATTTTATCGAGATGTTCACGCAACGCTTTATTGGCACTAACGCCACCTGCAATTAACAAACGTTTACAATGTGTTTGTTGAAGTGCTCGCTGAAAACAGGCTGCAACATCGGCTTTATCCTGCTCACTAATATTCTCACCACAAGCCTCAACCGTATTCAAGGTAAAGGTCTTTAAACCGCTAAAGCTGAAATCAAGACCCGGTCTGTTTACCATAGGTCTGGGGAAATCAAATCGTTTGTCATCGCCTGACTCAGCACATTTTGCGATTGCTGGTCCACCCGGATAACTCAAACCCATCATTTTGGCGGTTTTATCAAATGCCTCTCCCGCCGCATCATCCAGTGACTCACCCAATAACTCATATTCACCAATAGCTTTCACATGTACCAGTTGGGTATGACCACCGGATACCAATAAAGCCACCAGTGGAAACTCTGGCGCATTTTCTTCAAGCATGGGAGCCAACAGATGACCCTCCATATGATGCACCCCGATAGCGGGCTTCTTCCAGACATAAGCCAGACTTTGCGCTGTAGATGCGCCAACCATTAGCGCACCAACCAGACCCGGGCCTGATGTATAGGCAATACCATCGATACTATCAACACTGCACTGCGCTTCTTGCATGATTTCATCAATCAGGGGCAACAACTTGATAACATGATCACGAGAAGCCAATTCAGGCACTACACCACCATATTCTGTGTGTAAACTGATCTGACTATACAGACGCTCTGCCAAAAGCCCCTGATTATCATCATAAATAGCTACACCTGTTTCATCACAGGAGGTTTCAATACCTAATACACGCATAAACTGATCACTTAAACTTATTGCCTGCTATTATACGGTACAGATTTGATAATTTTTTACAAATATCACTATTTTCTTT
>CBDUPD010000208.1:0-5250 GCA_965368985.1 uncultured Spongiibacteraceae bacterium
ACAAAAAAGTTGAAAAAGTAGCCGTTGATCGTAGTAAAAAACCAGTGAATCAGAAAACTACAAAAAAAACTGGCATTATCAAGAAAAAGAGCGTAGAAAAGAGTAATAGGGAAACATTACAAACTGGTAAGAATGAGGAATGGAAGTGGCCTGTATCAGGAAAGGTTATCAGGTACTTCTCCCCTCAAGACAATTTGAGCAAAGGGATAGATATTAGTGCAAAAACGGGTACGCCCGTTATTAGTAGTCGGTCAGGTAAGGTGGTTTATGCTGGCAGCCAGTTAAAAGGTTATGGCAACCTGATTATTATCAAGCATGATGCGGTTTATCTTAGTGCTTATGCACATAACCGCAAAATTTTGGTTAAAGAAGGGCAGCAAGTTAAGCAGGGACAGAAGATCGCAGAATTAGGTAGTAGTGGTACGCAATCACCAAAACTACATTTTGAAATAAGAAGGCAGGGTAAGCCTGTAAACCCGATGAAATTATTAAAAAAATAATAATCAAATCTTGGCCAAAGAGGTAATAAAAATGGGTGAAGTGACAGAAGGTTTTGAAGAAGAGATCGCTATTGGTGGCAGTGATGATGCTTTTATGGATGAAGATGATGCATTAGTTAAACCTAAATCCAAGTCTAAAAAGGCTGCAACTGAAGATAAATTTAATAAAAGCCTTGATGCAACCCAGTTATATTTAAATGAAATTGGCTTTTCCCCCTTATTAACAGCAGAGGAAGAAGTTAAGTATTCCCGTATGGCTATTGCCGGTGAAGAAGCTGGCAGAAAGCGTATGATAGAAAGTAATCTAAGACTGGTGGTCAAGATTGCTCGTCGCTACCTGAACCGAGGTCTGTCTCTGCTGGATCTAATTGAAGAGGGCAATCTGGGTTTGATACGGGCGGTTGAGAAGTTCGACCCTGAAAGAGGTTTCCGCTTTTCAACATATGCGACCTGGTGGATTCGCCAGACGATTGAACGGGCTATTATGAATCAAACCCGTACCATTCGGTTACCCATTCATGTGGTAAAAGAGCTTAATGTCTACCTTCGAGCTGCCAGAGAATTAACCCAAAAGCTTGATCATGAACCCAATGCTGAAGAAATAGCTCAAATGCTTGATAAGCCGGTTGAAGATGTTAAGAAAATGTTGGGGTTAAACGAACGTATTGCATCTGTTGATACGCCACTTGGTCCAGATTCAGATAAGTCTTTGCTTGATACTATTCCAGATACTAATGTTTCAGATCCTGCTACATTGTTGCAGGTATCCAATATGAGCAGTAGTCTGGGTGTATGGTTGGAAGATTTAAATGAAAAGCAGAGAGAGGTGATATCACGACGGTTTGGCTTGAGGGGCTATGAGGCTAGTACATTGGAAGAGGTTGGCAGGGAGATTGGCTTAACTCGTGAGCGAGTTCGCCAGATTCAGGTAGAAGCTCTTAAGCGCCTGCGTGATATACTGGAAAAACAAGGGCTTTCCGGGGAAGCTATCTTTGGGGCTGTTTAATTTCTTGAATTATGATTGATAAATAAAAAAGGCAGTCTTTGGCTGCCTTTTTTTATAAGGGAATTTCGGTGAGGGTTAGCTCAGGCTGTCACGTATGCTGCTAAGCATAGAGAAAAGCCCACCTTTCTTTTCACCTTTATCATTTTTTCCTGCACCAGATTCCATTGATGAATTCCATTCATTTAGCAAGTCACCAAGTTCTTTTGACTGGGCTGCAAGGCTTTTAATTTCATCGATAGTGTTTTTCTCACCTGTGAAGCGTTGAATGTTATCAAGCTTTTCAGATAGCTTGTGATCTGGATCATTCATTTTGTACACTTCAAGCTTCCATCGGGTATTGTTTACAACAATTCTCAGGAAGCTAAGCTTTGTTTCGAGTTTGATTTGGCTGAAGTCATCAATATCACCAAAGATGCTGAAGTCAGTTGCAAACAGTGTTGCGCCAGCTTCTTTTGATGCGGCCAAAGAGGCTGTTCGAGGTTGATTGTTAATAATTGCCAGTGCTCCGAATACCTGCCCGGGAGAGAGCTGGTTTATTGAATTCCCTTTTGCGTTCTCATCAGGAAATACATTCAGCTGGCCTTTTAATAAAAAATAAAAGGTTTTGTCTATAGTGCCTTTACGAATAATTTGCTCGCCTTTATCCAGCTCAATCATGGTGGAGTGGTTAAGCAAAACTTCATATTGTTGATTGTCATGCAATGCCAGATCATTAAAGAATGGAATCTGGCTCAATAACGTTTGTATGGTGCTTTGTGGATATTCTTTGAGAGGTATTTTACGCATACGTTTATCCCTGTGTATGGCTTGAGCCATAGATGTATCATGTAAACCCTATCTTAGGGAAGTATTTGGCATAGTGCTAGCTGTCGGCTGTTATATATTTATAAATCAGGAATTCTCTCACATTAAAATTTGGGGAGAGTAGCTTATAGTCTAGTCGCTACTCGGTTTAGTGCGGATCTGAATATCAGGGTTTTTGTCGATGGTTCCATCTTCCAGTAATACACCTATTTGTTCATTGTCAGGACCAAATAAAACAGGAGTAGGCTCCTGGAATAAAGGTCTACGAATAAATTCGAGTCGCCAGCCGAATCCTTCTATCTGGTTTAAGGCCATCATTTGGTCATCATTCAGATATTCTTCAACATTATCCGGTATTGGCTTCTGTCTGTTTCTTTTATCCTTTTCCATAAAAAATCCTGATTTAATTATTATTTTAGTTTTATATTTTATAGCAGATAAATATCGAGTTTTCTATCCATTTAAATTGAAGGTTTCGTATAGGACTTGTTAAAGCCAATTTAAAGGCTCTTTTTTTAATTTGAATACTGATTCTAGTATTAAATGCTGAGTCTCCAAAGTTTTTTTTGCTGATTCTTGGAATGGAAGTTCTGTGGTGGTAGTACAGGGTGATGTTGCGGTAAGAAAATTTACTAAAGTAATGATAATAAAGAAAAAATAGTAGACCTTCTTTCGCGAGAGTTGGTGAAATGTGCGATAGGGAGAAATAAGGGGAATTCTGTGTGCTGAAAACAAAAAAAGCCACACAAAGTGCAGCTTTTTGTAATTTGGCTCCGCCTGCTGGGCTCGAACCAGCGACCCAATGATTAACAGTCATTTGCTCTACCAACTGAGCTAAGGCGGAATTGGGTTGTTCACCATAAGTGAACGCCGCGTATATTAGTGGGATGTGTTATTATCGTCAACACTTTTGTACAATTCTCACCGCAAAATTGCTTAGATGCTCATTTTATGTCCAACCCTTTTAAAGTACATTCCAAATTTAAGCCTGCTGGAGATCAGCCTACGGCAATTTCTACCCTTGTTGAAGGTATCGAGTCAGGTCTGCACTCACAGATATTATTGGGGGTTACCGGATCAGGTAAGACATTTACTATTGCGAATGTCGTAGAGAGGTTGCAGCGGCCAACTATTGTTATGGCGCATAATAAAACACTTGCTGCCCAGCTTTATGGTGAGTTTAAGGAATTTTTCCCGGATAACGCAGTGGAATATTTTGTGTCTTATTATGACTATTATCAGCCAGAAGCATATGTGCCGTCTTCTGATACGTTTATTGATAAGGATGCAGCAGTCAATGAGCATATTGAGCAAATGCGTCTGTCGGCAACGAAAGCTCTTCTGGAGCGTAAGGATTGTCTGGTAGTGGCGACTGTGTCGGCAATTTATGGCTTGGGTGATCCGAAATCATACCTTTCAATGATGTTGCATCTGGATCGAGGAGATCATATTGGGCAGCGGGAGATATTAAGAAAGCTCGCAGAGCTGCAATATACCCGTAATGATGCCGATTTTCACAGAGGCACTTATCGCGCACGAGGTGATGTTATTGATGTTTTTCCTGCCGATTCTGAATTTGAAGCGCTCCGAATTGAGTTGTTTGATGAGGAAGTTGAGAATCTTTCTATTTTTGATCCTCTGACAGGGCAAGTGATACAGAAAGTTCCGCGTTTTTCCATTTACCCGAAGACGCATTATGTAACACCCAGAGAAACTCTATTAAAGATGATTGATGAGGTTGAGGTTGAGTTGGCTGATCGTTTAACGTTTTTGCGTGATAACGATAAGCTGGTTGAGGCGCAGCGCCTTGAGCAGCGCACGCGTTATGATCTCGAGATGATCAGAGAGTTGGGTTATTGCAACGGTATTGAGAATTACTCCAGGCAGCTCTCAGGGCGTAACGAGGGGGAGCCTCCGCCAACCCTGTTTGATTATATTCCTGATAATGCCCTGGTGGTGGTTGATGAGTCGCATGTGACTATTCCGCAGTTGGGGGCTATGTCCAAAGGTGATCGCTCTCGAAAAGAGACACTTGTGCAATACGGTTTTCGATTGCCGTCAGCACTTGATAACAGGCCTATGCGATTTGAAGAGTGGGAATCCATTGTTCCTCAGATGATTGCAGTCTCAGCAACGCCGGGTAAATATGAACTTGAACATAGTGACCAGATTGTTGAGCAATTAGTGAGGCCTACAGGCTTGGTTGATCCCCTTGTTGAGGTAAGGCCGGCTGTTACGCAAGTTGATGACTTGTTTGATCAGATTCAAGAGGTGTCTGCTCGAGATGAGCGTATATTGGTTACTGTGCTTACCAAGCGAATGGCTGAAGATTTGACAGATTATCTGGCTGAGAATGGCGTAAAGGTGCGTTACTTGCATTCGGATATCGATACTGTTGAGCGAGTTGAGATTATTCGCGATTTGCGATTGGGTGAGTTTGATGTGTTGGTGGGTATAAATCTGCTTCGTGAGGGGCTTGATATGCCGGAGGTGTCTCTAGTGGCGATATTGGATGCTGATAAAGAAGGTTTTTTGCGTTCAGATCGTTCATTGATTCAAACGATTGGTCGAGCAGCTCGTCATTTGAATGGTAGGGCTATTTTGTATGCCGATAAGATTACGGGGTCAATGCAGCGAGCTTTGGAAGAGACAGGTCGTCGTCGAGAAATACAGCTCGAATATAATGACAAGCATGATATTACGCCGATGGGTGTTCAGAAAGATGTAACTGATATTCTTGAAGGGGCCTTTATACCCGGGGGGCGGGGTAAACGCTCTAAAAAACAGTCAGTTAATGATGTTATTAAGGAAAAAAGCAGGATTCAGGCTATGACGCCAAAGCAGTTGGAAAAGTTTTTGGGTGATCTTGAGCTTAAAATGCACGAGCATGCAAAGAATCTCGAGTTTGAGCAGGCTGCGAGTACTCGAGATGAGTTGCGA
>CBDUPD010000209.1:0-5243 GCA_965368985.1 uncultured Spongiibacteraceae bacterium
TCCTTAAATCACTGGATCACAACGGCTGATCAAAACTGTCTTGATTGCCTTGTGATTAATGACCAACCGCATAAGTTATATCACTTATGCGGTTCGGTTACGGGATAGCACAACAAGGGAATAAAATGACAAAACTCGCACTTCACTGGCAAATTCTCATTGCCATTATTCTTGCCATAATTCTGGGCTCCATTGTTACAACCCATACGACATTTCTGGGTATCAATATTTACCAGTCTTTTGAGTTTCTGGGGGAAATATTTCTGAATGCCCTGAAAATGCTGATTGTGCCATTGGTTATGGCCTCAATTATTTGTGGTGTTTCAGGTGTCGGTGGTTCAAACAATCTGGGACGTTTGGGCGGCAAGACACTGGGTTTTTATATGCTATCGAGTCTGTTGGCAATTTTGACCGGTTTACTTTTGGTCAACCTGTTTACCCCGGGGTTGATAGATGGTGTGCCTGCACAACAGCAGCTGAGTTTGAGTAACAGTGATGAAGTGAGCAGTAAACTGGCTAAAGTTGAGGGACGTGATGCCGGGGATATTATTGAAATATTTATTCGTATGGTGCCACCCAATATTGTTAAAGCCTCTGCTGAAGGACAGATGCTGGGCTTGATTTTCTTTAGTTTGTTATTTGGCTTTTTTATGACAAAACTCGAAGGGGATAATAAAAAAGTCTTGTTTGATTTCTGGCACGGCGTACAAGAAGTGATGATGATGATCACTATGTTTGTGATGAAGTTTGCACCTATCGGGGTATTTGGTCTGGTGGCAAAAACTATTACAACAACAGGCCTTGAGGCTTTTATTACACTGGGATGGTTTTTTATAACAGTTGTACTGGCACTTGCTCTGCATACCTTTGGTACATTGGCGATACTGTTAAAAACACTGGGTGGTGTGAATCCGCTAAAACATTACCGGGCAATGAGTGAAGCCCTGCTGACAGCATTTTCAACAGCCTCTTCATCTGCCACATTACCGCTTACTATTGAATGTGTAGAAAAAAATGCCGGGGTTTCCAATCGTACAACTTCGTTTGTTTTACCTCTGGGTGCAACAGTGAATATGGATGGTACAGCACTTTATGAGTGTGTGGCGGCCATGTTTATTGCCCAGGCTTATGGTCTGGAGCTGGGCTTTGTTACACAATTTACGATTGTATTGATTGCATTGTTAACGTCTATTGGCGTTGCAGGGATTCCTTCGGCCAGTCTGGTAGCAATTACTGTTATATTGGGTGCTATCGGCTTGCCTCTTGAAGGCATTGGTTTATTGTTAGTCACAGATCGTATTCTTGATATGATGAGAACAGCGGTTAATGTTTTTAGTGATTCATGCTGTGCGGTAATTATCGCAAGAACAGAGGGTGAGCAAACTACTCTGGTTTAGGCTTGGGCTTCTTGTCAAAGTTGATGGAAACCGCAAAAGCGAAAGGCGTTATTTTGTTTGTTTCGCAACGGGTTTCGATGGTGGTTAAACCGGTCTGATTATTTTCATTGGTGATATGCATGGCAATAGTCTGTTTTGTGCTTGATGGTGGCAACAATACTTGCCAGTTATATTGAAGAGTTGTTGGTGAAAAAAGGCTGCGCTTATTACCAGGTTCAGGGTTATTGGTTTTCACTGACAGGCAATTGAGGGTGGTGAAATCCTTGTGTTTGGCGTAGGCAACCTCAAAACCCCACCACATACAGGGTACTGCCAGATCACCTTTTTTACACACTCCATTGACATGGTAATTATAAGAGTTACCGACTTTACTGATGGTTTTATCTCCCTGCGCATAATTATCCATTAAGCCAACTTGCAATAGTGGCGACTCAGGAAGAGAAGAGCAGCCAGTGATGCCAATAGCTGCAATTAATAGGTAGCATTTGGTCGATAAGCAGCTGCCTCGAGGGCATTCAGGATATTTTGATTCTGACAACATTCATTACTTCCAATTCAAAGCCCGCAACATTTTCTATCTCTCTATAATAGGTCAAATTGACACGTTGTCCCTTTAAGTTTTGATAAAGTTTTTTTCGTTTGTATTTAAAAGGCGCAGAAATGCCTTCCAGCATGAGTGTATTAAGAAACCAGTCGTCTTTCTCACGTTGCACATGTGATGTAACCTTCAGGCCATCGGTATGAATCAGTTTCTGGTGTTTTTTTGTCAGTTTTTCAGGTGTATTGTTTTTCATAAACTTTGCTAAGTTTTTTGTAGGTCTTTAGTTACACGCGTTTATACAGTTGCCACTATTATGTCGGGCTAAAGCTCGACCTACAAATTTATAGATTTTTATCCCTGGGAATAATAATCAGCATTGGTAATCCAGCGTCTTGTGAGCGCATCTATAACTGTATGGTTATCAGAATATAAATCTCGTGCATATTCGCTAACAACAGGAAGCAAGTCCTGATCACGTTCAATATCGGCAATGCGAAATTGCAATATGCCGGTTTGCCGGCTACCCAATACTTCTCCCGGGCCTCTTAATTTGAGGTCGGTCTCGGCAATCACAAAACCATCATTACTGGTACGCATAATATTCAGTCGTTCCTTGGCATTGTGAGAAAGAGGTGATTGATAAAGTAGCACGCAGTGGCTTTGGGTTTCGCCACGACCCACACGACCGCGCAGTTGATGCAGTTGTGCCAGGCCCAATCTTTCCGGATTTTCAATTACCATAAGAGAAGCGTTAGGAACATTAACACCCACTTCAATGACCGTGGTCGCTACCAGAAGATCAATGTTACCATTGGCAAATGCTTCCATGGTGGCGGCTTTTTCCTTGGGCTTTTGTCGGCCATGTACCAGGCCAACCTTCAGATTCCCTAACTCCTGTTGTAATGTCTCGGCTGTTTTCTCTGCAGCCTGGCAATTAAGCGTTTCTGATTCTTCAATAAGTGTACATACCCAGTAGGCCTGCCGTTTGTCTTCGCAGGCTACTTTTATCCTCTCAATAACCTGATGGCGCCGCTTCTCTTCCAGCACAATGGTATTGATCGGTTTTCTTCCCGGTGGCAGCTCATCAATAATTGATAACTCCAGGTCGGCATAGGCAGTCATGGCCAGTGTTCGGGGTATTGGCGTGGCAGTCATAATCAGCTGGTGGGGTACTAAACCCTGTTGTGCCCCTTTATCTCTTAAAGCCAAACGTTGATGAACACCAAAGCGGTGTTGTTCATCAATAATCACCAGACCCAGACGGTTAAATTCTACACTTTCCTGAAATACAGCATGGGTACCTAACAGAATATCTGTTTCACCATGAGTAAGGGCGTCAATAATTTCCTGCTTTTGTTTGGCGGTATGTCTGCCGACCAGCCAGCTGACATTAATATCAAGCGGCTCAAACCATTGTGAGAAACTTTCCTTATGTTGCTCGGCTAATATCTCGGTAGGCGCCATGATGGCTACCTGATAGCCTGCTGCCACAGCGAGTGTTGCTGCAACGGCAGCTACGACGGTTTTTCCTGAGCCCACATCCCCTTGTACCAGTCGTAACATGGGAATATTCAAAGAGCAGTCAGCGGTTATCTCTGCAATGGTTCGTTCCTGGGCGCCGGTTAGTGAAAAAGGAAGGTTTTTGATCAGTGTTGTTGCCAGCGGGCAAACAGGGCTAAAAGCCGGAGCAGTAAATGCCTGCCGGGTTGCTCGCAGTTTTAACAGGCTGATCTGGTGGGCCAATAATTCTTCGAAAGCCAGTCGCTGCTGATAGGGGTGTCGGCCTTCATGAATGGCATGCAAGTCGGCATCTGCTGGCGGCAAGTGCAGGTAAAGCAGGGCATCTTTAAAATTGATATCCAGCTCGTTTAACTCTGCCGGTAGGTGAATCAATGCCAGTTGGTCTTCGCTTTTTCGTAAAATCTCCAGTGCCTGCAGTTGTAACTTGCGCCAAAGATGTTGTGATACACCTTCAGTGCCTGGGTAAACTGGGGTTAAACTATCGGGCAGGGCTTGTAAGGGGTTGGGATCAAACTCGTACTCCGGATGAATCATTTCGGGCCCGCTACGCCCCTGACGTACTTCACCAAAACAACGAATCAAGCGCCCGTTTTGAAAAGCACTTTGTTGTGGTTTTGAAAAGTGAAACATGCGTAGCTGCAATATCGCGGTGTCATCTTCGATAGTACAGACAAGACTACGCCTGCGCCCAAAAACAACCTGTGTATTTAACACACGCCCCTCGATGACAGAATCTTGCGCAATTTTTAGCTGATTAATCGGCGTAATGCGTGTTCTATCCTGATAACGTAGCGGCAGATGGAATAATAGGTCCCCAATGGTTTCTATACCTAACTTATTAAGCTTTTCATGAAGCTTCGGGCCAACACCGTTAAGCAATTCTATGCTTGATTGTAAATCAGACGACACGGCATTGATTCACTGCGTTGCCAAGAGTGTCTATGGCCTTAAAGCGAGGAAAGCTTGCGCGCCATGCAAGTGCCACAGTACGTTTGGGGCCATCGGCAGAAAACGGCCGGGTGCAGAGCTTCTCTTGCGAGAAGTTTCTTAAGTCGGCAGCTGATTGTGGTAACACGGTAATACCAAGGCCACTAGCGACCATATGTTTCAGGGTATCAAGAGAGGTATTGGCAGAGGCAGCAATAGGATAGTCATCTTCCTGCATTCGTTCTTTTAATCCAGGGCAGGCACTCAATACCTGATCACGAAAACAATGACCTTCGCCTAATAATAAAACAACTTCCTGTGTCAGGTCAGCCGGGTTGATAGCATCCTGTTTTGCCCATGGGTGATCTTTAGGCATCAATACCACAAAGACTTCTTCATAAAGCTTCTGGGTAACAACATCGGGTTCATTAAAGGGCAGGGCAATTAAAATAGCATCCAGTGATGTATCGACCAGCTTTTGCCGTAAAACTGCCGTATAGTTTTCCTCAAGTACCAACGGCATATCAGGGGCCAGTTTTTGAATTTCCGGTAACAGGTGCGGAAACAGATAGGGCCCTATGGTAAAAATGGCACCCAGGCGCAGTGTGCTGCTTAAAGAGTCTTTACCTGCATCGGCTATCTCATGAATAATATTGGCTTGTGCCAATACATGATTGGCCTGTTTTATTACCTGTTCGCCAACCGAAGTAATGAGAATACGGCTTTTACTGCGTTCAATAAGTGTTACACCCAGCTCTTCTTCAAGTTTTTTTAAGGCGATACTTAAGGTAGGCTGGCTTACATGACAGGCTTCAGCTGCTTTTGCAGCTCTTCCTCCAGCCGATCAACATGCTGAT
>CBDUPD010000210.1:0-5240 GCA_965368985.1 uncultured Spongiibacteraceae bacterium
TCTGGTACCTACCGAGCCAGCTGCAGCCCAAACCGGCCCGGACGGCAAACCTGCACCGAAGGTAAAACAGCCTAAAATACTCTCGGAAATTAATGATGCCATGGCGGGTTACCTCACTATACGTAAACACGATGTATCAGAGCTGAGAGCCCTGTTATCTCCTGAAGAACGCCTCAACCTGCGAGACAGCATTCGCCTGGCGCTTGAGCAAGCACAAACCGGCTTACTACGCGGCGACCAACGTATTTATGATGCCAGTCTGGCAAAAGTTCGCAAATGGCTTTTAAACTACTTTGTAGCTGATAACTTCAGAGTCAAAATGGCCACCAAGAAAATAGAAAAACTGATTAAGATTCAGGTTGAATACGATTTACCCAGTATTGCCGATTCACAACAAGAGCTAAAACTTTATGTAGCTGATAGAATGCGTACTGCTGAGTACTAATACGCATCAACAGTTATTAAGGTAAATTATGATCAGAAAGTTTCTGTTGCTGCTGGCCTGTATGGCCGGCTCCTGGTATCTGGTAGATACTATCAAACAGAATGGCCCTGGTTATGTATTAATCGCCTACAACGACTACACACTTGAAACCAGCTTCTGGTTAGCCATCATCATTCTGATACTGCTTGTTGCCCTGATCTATGGGGCTATCAGGCTATCCGTTATTATCTTCTTATATTCCATAAGACTTGGGCTGCTACCTGAGACCTATAGCCGCAAACGTGCGATCAAACTTGAACAGAAAGGCACTCAGGCATTTCTCGACGAGCACTGGTCTGTAGCAGGCACACATCTGGTAAAGGCTGCTAAAAACAGTACTACGCCATTTATTGATCAAATGATGGCCGCTCGAGCCTATCTCGCCAGCGACAATTTTTCTGAAGCCGAAAATTGTTTACAGCAGGCTAAGTCATTACCCGATGCCGACCAACTCAGCCTCTCTATACTTGAATTTGATATTAGCTCAGCCAAAAATGAAACTGTAAAAGCCGAATCTCAGCTAGAAGAACTACTTGTCAGTTCGCCAAATAAAGCACCTGTTCTTGCTCGTGCCATTACCCTTTACACTGCCACTGGTAACTGGAAATCGCTCGACAAGTTGCTACCCAAAATTAAAAAACAACAAATATTAACCAACAACGCCTTGCTTAAACTGAAAGCGAACATCGCTATTGGCCTGATGCAGCCAGCAACAGAGAAGCTGACCGCCTCTCAACTGAAAGCCATCTGGAAATCATCTGCCAAGGTGCATGACCAGCCAGAAGTTATTCAAAGCTATTGCAATGCACTGGTCGCCCTGGGAGAGTCTGTTGATGCTGAAAAAATTCTCAAACACCAACTTGGCAAAACCTGGAACGAATCGCTTATCAAGCTCTATGGCACAATAACCACTGAACACCCCGCCAGACAACTGGCTTTTGCTGAAAGCTTTTTAAACGAACATAAAAACAGCGCTGCCCTACAGCTTTCACTGGCACAACTTGCCATGGCGAATCAACTTACCGGGAAGGCCAGAGAATATCTGGAGCATAGTCTGCACATCAAACCTTCTGTTGAAGCCTACCAGTTAATGGCCGACATCAATGAACAGCTGAATGATGCCAACTCTGCAAAACACAACCTGAAACTCGGACTAAAGCTGGCAGCATCACAACTTAGCTAATACACTTCAATGTACACCTCTGAAAATTGGCAAGGATTCTAAACGATGCTAAAACAAAGCTTGAAACTGTTTAAGATGCTTAATGCAGATGTTGATCCGTCACAGATTGCGGCAGGTCTGGTATTAGGCATGGTTCTGGGATTCACACCTGTTTTGAGCCTGCATAACCTGATTGTTTTATTGTTAGTCTGCATATTACGCATTAATTTCTCTGCAGTTTTATTAAGCTTTGCACTGTTTTCAGGCCTGGCCTATCTACTTGATCCGGCCTTTATACAGGTTGGCGAAAAAGTATTAACCAGCCCAAGGCTAACTTCTTTGTGGACATCCCTTTATCAACAGGATATCTGGCGTCTTGCCCATTTTAACCACACGCTAACCATGGGCAGCCTGGTTGTTTCTCTGGCACTACTGATACCGCTATTTTTTATCAGCCGAATACTTATTATTAAATACCGCGAGAAAATTTTAGCCTGGATAATGAAATCGCGCATCGTACAGGGTCTTAAAGCCACAAAATGGTTCCAGCGTTTTCAACGCCTCTCGGAAATGACGGAGGTTAACCTATGAAAACATTCATCCGACTTCCGGGAATTCTTGCCTTTGTCGTACTGACAGGCCTGATTATTGGTGGCATATATCTTTTTGCCGAGCCACTCATAAAAAGCGGTATAGAAAAAGCCGGCACTGAAATGGCTGGAGCCAAAGTAGATGTCGGCGACGTACAGTTACATTTAAGCCCGGCATCAATCACCCTGTACAATATGTCCGTTACCGATGCCGAACAGCCCATGCAAAACCTGTTTGAATTTGACAAGGCCGAGGCCAGTATCGACCTGTTAAAGCTCGTGATGGGGCAAACCATTATTAATGACCTTGAACTACAAGGCTTGCGTTTTGAAACGGCAAGAAAGACTTCCGGTGCTGTGATCAAACAACCGGATATTCAGGAACAGGCAACTGAAGAAGACTCAGCACTCGCTCAAGGCGTTGAAAGCATCTCTGCAGCCCTGCCTGATGCTGATGATGTGCTCGCACGAGAACCCTTGCTGGTTGATCAACGAAAAGAAGAGTGGGATACCGCTTATGCCGAAAAGAAACAGGCATGGGAGAACATACAGAATCAATTACCCACCGAAGAAAAACTGAAGGATTATGAACAACGTCTGAAAACCCTCACCAAGGGCAAAGTAAAATCACTTGAAGACTTTAATGATCGTAAATCAAAACTAAAAGCCCTAAAGAAAGAGATTAAGGCCGACAAGAAAACCCTGCAGTTGGCAAAAGAGGAAATTAAAAACAGTAAAACCCTTCTACAAGAACGACTCAACAATCTGAAAAATGCACCCAAAGAAGACTGGGACCGCCTGCGTAAAAAATACAGCCTCGATGAGGGGGGGCTTGTGAATATATCCGGCTTGTTATTTGGTAATAAAATCACTGCCTTTACCAGCAAAGGTCTATACTGGTATAAAAAAATCAAACCCTACGTCGAGAAAAAAGCTGGCGAAACATCAAAAACAGAAGAGAAGAAAGAGCGATTGGCAGGGCGCTTTGTACGTTTTCCTGAAACCAATCCTTCACCCGATATATTAATAAAAAATGCGGCCATATCAGCAACAATCCCCCAGGGCGATATTGCTATCAGCATTCATGACCTAACACACCAGCAACATATTACCAAGAGGCCAACAACCGCGCAGATTACATCTACTGCCCTGGATAATATTAAAAACCTGGAGCTCAGTGGCACATTTGACCATAGAACAACACAGGGCAAAGACACAATTCAATTTACACTGGATGATGTAACAGTTGATGAGATAAAAGTCAGTGGCGGATCTGATTTTCCATTAGCGCTAAGCTCTTCAATGGCGAACATCAAGGGTGATATCCTTTTGGCAAACGAAAAATTGTCCGGCAATATTCACAGTGATTTCACCCAGGCCATATTTACCGGAGAGGCTCACTCAAGTTTTGCTGAAGAACTGCTGCTTGCCATACAAAGCATCGACACTTTCGATCTCGATGCTGAGCTCTCCGGCAACCTGAAAGACCTCGATTTCTCTTTAGACTCTGACCTTGATAAGCGGCTGAAGGCAGCATTCTCTGATAGGCTGGATGCAAAAAAACAGGCCTTCCAAACAAAAATCAACCAACAACTTCAGGCAAAACTTGCCAGCTATCTTGGTGATGGCAAACAGCTTGATATTTTCGATGATGAAGAAAATTATACCCAACAAATTGAAAATCTCGACAAGCTGTTAGAACAGAAGCTTGACGATTACAAAGACCAGCAGAAAAAAGAGCTAAAAGACAAAGCAAAAGATAGACTTAAAAACCTTCTTTAGTTAGTGCCATGCAACAGAGTGTATTCAGGTTATAATCCCGGTCACTTTATTCCGGCCATTCTGAAAAAACATGACAAAAAGGAAACTGCAAAAATGAATTACAACGGCATGCTCAAAGTCTTTTACCTATTAGCCATGATCATTGTGAGCACCAGCAGTTATGGCGAAATGACTGCCAAAACAGATAACAGTGAAGTTGAATTTGGCTCTGTTCAAACTGAAGATGTGGATATCAGCGAAGCTACTGCAACTGCTCTGCAATCTGTAGACACGTTTATCTCATTATTAAATGACCCGTCCCGGGATAGAAACCTGCACACTTTTGGCATCAAGGTTTCTGTAGAAGATGGCGATATTGTTGAACATATCTGGCTAGGGCATGTGAAATTTGCCAATGGGCAGTTTACCGGCGTTATTGGCAATCCGCTGAGAAATGTGAAAAATTACAAGATGGGGAAATTAATTACATTAAACAAAAATGACATTCTTGACTGGGCATACTTTGACAATAAGAAAATGATTGGTAATTTCACGCTTAAAGCATTATTTCCCCATATGAACCCTGTTGAAGTGTCCAGAATTAAAGAGCAACTTGGCTGGCAATAATTTTTATACCTCTTTATCGAATTCATCTTCTATAATAATTTTAATAAGTAAAACAAGATCAACCTTTATCAGGATGGCAGATGAAACTATTACACAAACCCGACCTCTATTGCTGGAGCGAGTTTAACGAAGATCGCAACATCGATTTTAACAGTTACTTGTGGCTCAGGGACGAAGGTAATATTGTTTTTGATCCTCTGCCCATGTCTGAACACGATGCCAATCATCTCGACTCATTTGGTAACCTTAGCCATATTATCATCAGTAACACTGACCACATTCGTAATTCTGTAAAACTTGCCAAGGCGACAGGTGCCATTATCTGGGGGCCTCGTGGCGAAAAAGACACATTTCCATTTGAATGCGCCATGTGGCTAGCCGATGGCGATGACCGGATAACCGGCCTGCAAGTTTATGAGATGCATGGCTCCAAAACACCTGGGGAACTGGCATTTGTTGTTGAAGGCCACACTCTGATTACCGGCGATCTTATTCGTGCCCATGAAGCTGACCGCTTATGTATTTTGCCCGATAACAAATTAACGGATAAGTCTCTGGCGGTTAAATCCATAGAGCGTATGGCTGAAGATGCCAATATTGATGCCGTATTACCTGG
>CBDUPD010000211.1:0-5239 GCA_965368985.1 uncultured Spongiibacteraceae bacterium
CTGGTATCGGAGCTGGATGGAAGATTCAACTTCACCGCTGGAGTCTACTATCTCTTTTTTTCCACCCGCTTTGGCATTCCAGATAGACTTCTGTCGCGAAAAATCCCTGTAAGCACTAACTATTGCCAAATTAAACCCGGCATCTTTGGCATCTTGTTGAAGCCGGGTAAAAGGTTCAAGTATCTCTTTATGCAGCTGAAACACCCTGTTTCCCTGTTGAAATTCGCAAAGATCAGATTGATCCAGCCCTACAACTTGCTTCTGCAGCTTTGTTAAATGCATGTAACTATCACCCCTGCATGAAAAAATATATTATACGCACAAAATTTCCACTCTAATTAAAATAATAAAGATAATAAGAATATGAGTGATTTAATCACATTAAAAAATATCGGCAATACTTCTGCCTACTGGCTACAAACAGTAGGCATAGGCAATTCTGACGATTTAAAAGCTGCAGGCGCCACTGAAGCCTACATTCGTATTCATGAATTCGGCATAAAAACCACAAAAGCACTGCTTTACTCACTTTACGGTGCAATTCATGACACAAACTGGAAAGACATCGATTCTGCAACCAAACAGCAGCTTTGGAATGAAGTAGAGACATTACTTAACAATCAACATGCCAGCTAAAACCCTCTGCCATATTAACGACATCCCTGAAGGATCAGCCAAAGGATTCAGCATTGAAGATGACATGACGTTATTTGCTGTAAAAAAAGATGGTGAGCTATTTATCTATAAAAATAGCTGCCCACACCTGGGAATAGAACTCGAATGGGTAGAAGACCAATTTCTTGACAGTGAAGGCGCTCTTATTCAGTGCTCGACACATGGCGCCCTGTTTATTATTGAAAACGGTGAATGCGTTGCAGGCCCTTGCCAGGGAGATGCACTAACAGCCATCGCGTTTACTATCGACAGCAATAACAATGTAGTGCTGGATTAAAACCTTTTATATTTTTTCTTTTATTTCTGATTTAATGCATGCCTTAATCGCGCAACAGCTTTCTCAAGTTGCTCCATGCTGGTGGTATAGGCAAAACGTACATGCGTGTCTGCTTTATAACGCCCAAAATCCGCTCCCGGTGTAATAGCGACATGATGTTTTTCCAGCATCTCGGTGCAAAACTTAGTACTATCATTTGAAAAACGTTCTATATTTGCATAAACATATAGCGCCCCACCAGGCATGTTAGGTATATCAAAACCTATATCCCGAAGCGCTGGCACAAGAAAATCCCTGCGCTGTTTTAACACATCCCGCCGCTGCTCAAGCATTTTCAAGGTGTTTTCTTCAAAACAGGCCATGGCACCATATTGCGCCATGGTCGACATAGAAATAAAAAGATTTTGTGCCAAACGTTCAAGGTCAGGCAATGCTGATTCGGGTGCCACCATCCAGCCAAGCCGCCACCCCGTCATACCAAAATACTTTGAAAAGCTGTTAATCACAAATGCCTCATCGGTAATTTCAAGAATGGATGGAGCCACTTCGTCATAGGTTAGGCCGTGATAAATTTCATCGACGATCAAGGCACCATTTTTTTCACTGACCAGCTTATACAGATCGGTTAAGTCCTTTTTATTGAGTATTTCTCCTGTTGGATTCGCTGGCGACGCAACAAAAGCCCCAATAGTATTAGACTGCCATGATTTAGCTGCTGACTTTGCTGTTAACTGATATTGTTCATCTGCATCAACGGGCACTAATTGCCCCTCCCCGTTAAATAGCTTTAAAAAGGTACGATTACACGGATATCCAGGGTCAGCCATTAACATGCCTTGCCCCGGGTTAACCAGCAAGGCAGAAGTCAGCAGCAAAGCACCCGATGCACCGGGTGTTATAAGAATACGCCGTGCGGGAATCTGCAAACCATATTGCTGCAGGTAATATTCAGAAATTTTGTCACGTAATTCAGGTAAGCCCAAGGCACTTGAATAAAAAGTAGCTCCATCATCAAGTGCCTGTTTGGCGGCATCAATAATAGGCTGCACTGTTGTAAAGTCAGGTTCACCCACCTCCATATGTACAACATCAACCCCTTGAGCAGACATTTCTCTCGCTCTGGTTAAAACTTCTACCACCCTGAATGGCTCTATATCTTTTACCCTGTCTGCAAATACTAGCGCCACTTTTGGCTCCTTAGCTTAACTTTTACCAACTCTTTTACCAGTGTAGCATTATGCACAAACCAGCTTAATCATTAAAAATTTGCTGTTTGTCACTGTATGAATGTGTGAAAAACTTTCACTTTTTACACTTTCGTTCTAAACTTACGCCTTTCCTTCCAAAGGAAGGTTAACAGGCGCTGATTACCTTAGCCCACTGAAAGAGATAACAGAGACAAGAATGCCAAAAGCCAAAAAAGAAAATCAGTTTCGTAACTTTGTACCTTATAAGGTAAAACGTGGCGAAGAGTATATGAACGAAAAACAACTGGAGCATTTTCGGGCTATTCTCAATGGCTGGAGAGCTGAACTCATGGAAGAAGTTGATCGTACGGTAACTCATATGAAAGATGAGGCATCGAACTTTCCTGATCCTGCAGATCGAGCCACCCAGGAAGAAGAATTCAGTCTGGAACTGCGCACCCGTGACCGCGAGCGTAAACTAATCAAAAAAATCGAATCAACTCTTGAGCTGATAGATACTGAAGATTATGGCTGGTGTGACTCTTGCGGCATCGAGATTGGTGTAAAACGCCTCGAAGCACGTCCAACAGCTACGCAATGTATTGATTGTAAAACCCTTGCCGAAATTAAAGAAAAGCAAGAACGCGGATAAACAACGCCTTTCATCGGCAGCGACAGCTGCCGGTAACCCCCTCTGATGACGACTTATATCGGCCGATTTGCACCTTCACCTACAGGGCCATTGCATCTTGGCTCTCTTTACTCTGCGGTTGCCAGCTATCTGGATGCCAAAGCCCATAACGGCCAATGGCTACTTAGAATTGAAGATCTTGACCCTCCAAGAGAGCAGGCAGGTTCCTCACAATCGATCATACAGTCACTGATAGCCCATGACCTTCACTGGGATGGCGACATTATGTACCAGAGCCAACGCAGTCAGGCATATACTCAGACAATCGACCAGTTGCTGAAATCAGGTCACTGTTTTTACTGCCGCTGCTCACGTCAACAGTTAAAGTCTTACGGTGAAACCTACCCCGGGTTCTGCAGAACCCTGTCTTTAACAGATAATGATAACTGCTCCATCAGGCTGGTTGCGAACCCGCCAGAAAAACCATTTCATGATCGATTACTCGGCAATCAACCAGCTCCAGTTATTGCAAATGGATCTTATGCTGACTTCATTATAAAACGGAAAGACAAGCTATTTGCCTATCAACTAGCTGTTGTTGTTGATGATATTGCCCAGGGAATAACTGATATTGTGCGCGGCAGTGATATTCTCGATTCAACCTTTAAACAGAGCTATCTATACAGTTATCTTAACCAGCCTCAACCCAGTTATTTGCATTTACCTGTAATCAACAACCCACAAGGGCAAAAGCTCAGTAAACAAAACAGGGCAACGCCAATTGACGATAATTTCTCCCAAAGCAACCTGTTAAACGTCTTAAACCTGTTACAACAAAAGCTACCTCCTGCAAATCTTCAAGATAAAAACAGCACTATTCTTCAATGGGCCATCAAACACTGGGATATTTCAAGAATCCCCAATCAATTATCAATTTCACCTTATTAGGCGTCTGATATACACTTATAACATCAAGTAATTCTGCAAAACCCAAAGTTAGGGCTTTTATGTATATACACCGCGGCTTATTACTCGTGTTTCTGGTGATTTTAATTTTCTCACCCGCAATACAAGACTGGATAAGCAATAATCAGGCAGCCTGGTACCGACCCTATGTTGCCTGGATGTTCATTATAATTGTAGCTTACCTTAGTCAGCGCCGTTTTAAGCGCAAGGACATTCATGTTTGAGCTGCATACTTTACTATTTGTTACCTGCGGCTATCTGGCTATCATCTTTCTGGTCGCCATAGCAGCAGAAAATCAATGGTTACCCGATGCCTTACTCAATCACCCTGTCATCTACACGCTTTCACTTGGGGGTTATATTGGAACCTGGGCAGTATTCGGTGTATTTAGCCTGGCTCTGACTGGCGGGTACACATTTCTCGCCTACTATGTAGGAACATCCTCCCTTTTTATATTCGCTCCATTAATACTGCAACCATTGTTAAGCCTCTCCCGTACTTACCAACTCAGTTCTCTCGCCGATCTGTTCAGTTTTCGATATTGCAGCCAATGGGCTGGCATACTGGTTACACTGGGTACACTTATAGCAGTGCTACCTATCATGGCCTTACAAATTAATGCCATTGCAGAATCAGCCAGTTTTCTACATAACTTCAGCCCGGAAAATGCCAACACAGCATCTCGTGCCTTATCCATTCTCTTTTGCACAATTATCATGTTGTTGACTATCCGCTTTGGCTCAAGACATATTAATATTAACGTTAGGCATGAAGGCCTGATTGTTGCCATCGCATTCCAATCACTCTTGATACTGTTAATATTTTTAGCACTAGGTGGCATTGCTATCTATACCGTATTTGGTACACCGGCGGAGCTTGAATCCTGGTTATACGCAAATCCAGAAAGACTTGAATTACTTAATCAATCTCTGGCTTCCAACAACCCCCGAACACTTATATTAATATTCTTTGCTGCGGCTATTGCTTTCCCGCATATGTATCATCTGGTAATTACCGAGAACCGTAATCCCAAATCGCTTAATTACGCCAGCTGGGCATTCCCTCTCTACTTACTGTTATTAAGTCTACCGATCTTGCCAATTATGTGGGCTTCTGTAGCAACCGACTCTCATGATTCCGGCTATTTTTTCGCATTGGCACTTGGTACAGTTACATCAATACCAAGCTTGAGTATCTGGGCATATATTTGCGGCATGGCGGCTGCCAGCGCAAGCATGATGGTTATTATTATCTCTGTGGCATCCATGTGCCTCAACCATCTGGTATTACCTTTTTTCCCACCGCATAAAAAAAACAACACTTATCAATGGTTAAGATTAATAAAAAGCCTGCTGATGGTTGCACTGGTTATCGTATCGTATGCATCGTATGAAATTATCAATACACTGAATGCTTTCAACCTCTTTGGCTTTGCTGCCTATACCGCCGCATTCCAGTTCTTGCCAGGCATATTGGCAGTTTTCTACTGGCCAAAAGGTAAC
>CBDUPD010000212.1:0-5234 GCA_965368985.1 uncultured Spongiibacteraceae bacterium
AGGAAAGTTCACAGAGTTTTTAATATTACCATTCTCAAGAAAATCACGAAGTTGGTCAGCAGCCATAATAGCGCAGTTGTCTTCAGCTTCTTCTGTGCTGGCGCCAATATGCGGCATAGGAATAACATCATTACGATTAATAAGATCAGGTGTTGGGAAGTCAGTAATGAAACGATCAAGCTTGCCTGCATTCAATGCTTCAACAACAGCAGCTGTATCTACAATCTCTTCACGAGCAAAGTTAAGCAGACGTGCACCTTGTTTAACATTAGATAGAGAGTCTTTGTTAATCATATGACGAGTGGTTTCCAACACAGGTAAATGAAGAGTAATAAAATCTGATTTGCTCATTAAAGAGGCCAGATTTTCCATATGCTCTACTTCAGAAGGTAAACGCCATGCTGCAGCAACCGATAAGGCAGGATCATAACCAACTACTTTCATACCCAGCATCAAGCCCATTTCTGCAACTAGAGAACCGATAGCGCCAAGACCGATAACACCCAAGGTTTTACCCTTGATTTCTTCACCTTTAAAATTTTTCTTCTCTTTTTCGAGAAGTTTCGCCATTTCAGCAGAATCTGTCATCTCAGTTAATGAGTTAACATAGTTGATACCATTATTGATACCACGAGAGCTAAGCAACATACCTGTTAATACCAGCTCTTTAACAGCATTAGCATTTGCACCAGGTGAGTTGAAAACACAAATTCCTTTATTGGTGCATACATCTACAGGAATATTGTTCACACCTGCACCTGCACGGCCTATAGCAACAACTGATGGTGTCAACTCTTCTACTTGAAGTTTGTGGCTTCGCAACAAGATTGCATCAGGGGTAGATATCTCACTAGCCACCTCGTAGCTATCACGAGGAAACCTGTCTAATCCTTGTACAGAAATTGCATTATAAGTAAGGACTTTATACACGTTATTGCTCCCAAATCAGGCTAATTTTGAAAAAAGCGTATTCTAGCGGAATCGACTAATAAAGATACCCGAACAGGCGAAAAATTATGCTTTTCTTCATGAAAAATGAAAATGCCGGGATAAACCCGGCATTAATGGACACTTGCCTGATATCTGTCAGGCAGGTCTGTAAATATTAAAGTCTATCAATATCGGCTTCAGACTTCACATAAGACTCAACAGCCTTAAACTCTTTAAGCCCGGCAGACTGAGACATATAATTTTTTATTGCTGATATTTCCATTGAACTCACATCTTCAGGACGACCATCTTTGACATTCTCTACAACAAAAACAATGTAATCACCCTTTGGACTCTTTATAGTATCGACAGCCCTATACCCCTCGGCAGCCTTGGGTAACTGGAATGCTGCATTCAACAGCAATCGATCAACCTCAGCAGCCGTGCGTCGAGTCGCAAGGTGCACCTGCCACTCATGGGCATTTTCATTAGCAACTTTCTCAATTTCAGCGCCAGACTGAATCGCTAATTGTATTTTTTCAGCTTTTTCAGCAAGTAATTTTGTAGCTTTCTCAATTAATGCTGCCTGTTTTGCCTGATCGCCAGCATTCTCAAACGGGATCAGTTTTGCCGGGGCATGACTTTTAACATGAACAACAACAACATGGTCAGGCCTGATTTGGATAACTTCACTATTCTGCTTTTCGTTGATTAACTCATTTGCAAAGAGTGCCTTGTAAACTGACGGATTACTAAACAAGCCTTCACCACCACTACGCTTTACTGGCATACTTTCCTTAACGTCTATCTTCAATACTTCTGCAGGCTCTTGAAGATCCGGTGCATTGAAGCTGATATCTTTTAGCTCCTCAACTGCAGCCCAGAAAGCTGGTGCAGCTTTAGCAGATTGCAGCTCCTTAATGAGAATGTCTTTACGTTTTTCATAAGGCTCTGCTTTCGTAACAGTCAATTCTGTTAACTTGATAATATGAAAACCTGATTCTGTTTCTACAATATCTGAAACCTGCCCTTTGGTTAAAGCTTTTGCTGCCTGAACGAAAGCTTCCGGAAAAGCATCTTCATTCAATTCACCTAACGCCCCACCTTGTTCCTTGCTACCAAAATCATCAGAATGCTCTTTTGCAAGGTCAGCAAATGACTCTCCTTCGGCAATTTGTTTTTTAATTGCAATTAGCTTGGCGCCAGCTTGCTCTTTACTTGTATCGTCATTTACTTCAACCAGTATATGCGCAACTTCTCTGTAGTCACTTGAATCAAACCTGGCAACTTCTTTTTCGTAAGCCGCTTTAACTTCAGCTTCATCAATATCTTTATTAAAGTCAGACTGTTTTAACTCAATATATTCTGCAACAACAGTTTCTTCACTCTGAAAATCACCAGGGTTATTATCATAGTATTCACGTACTTCTTCAGGAGAAACAGTTACAGATTCTTTTTCTTTTTCAAGATTTAGTGTGATGTAGCGAATATCTCTGGTTTGGTGAGTAAAACGGGTATTAACCGCAATCTCTTTATCTGTAATGAAACCGCTTGATGTAATACCACTCGAAAGCTGATTTAGCAGCAGGTCTCTTTTAAACAGGCGCTTATAAGTTGACACTGTCATACCTACTCTACCCAGAACTGCCTGAAAACGGTCATTGGTAAATTGACCATCCTCTTGAAAGTCGGGATTTTGAACTATCAGCTGAGTAATTTGCTTATCAGCAATAGACATTTTATTTTCTGCTGCGAGTTGAAGTAATATCTTACGGTCAACTAACGCATTTAAAGCCGGTTCTTTTAATTTATTATCATCCAGTTTACCAGGATCAATATTATCTCCCATCTGTGCTATCAATCGCTGCTTTTGAAAATAGATCTCTTCGTTTAGCTCTTGAGCAGTAATTTTCTCCCCATTAACTTTTGCAACACTGGTTACTCCACCAGTACCGAATAACGATTCGACACCAAATAGAACAAAAGGAATACAAATAATGGCAATAATAATTTTTGCCATGGTGCCTTGAGTATTTTCCCGGATATTTTGTAACATAGTTAAAAAGTCCTAAACGAAAAAGCGCACCTTAGAAGGTGCGCTTGATATACAAAAAGTTGAACGTTACTTAGTTATTAACTGATTCTTTTAATGCCTTACCTGCTTTAAAGCTTGGTATTTTTGCTGCTTTAATCTGGATTGGCTCACCAGTTTGAGGGTTACGACCTGTTCTTGCTGCGCGATCCTTAACAGAGAATACTCCAAAGCCCACAAGAGACACAGAATCACCTGATTTAAGTGCTTCCGTAATAGACTCTACCACTGCATCAAGCGCACGGCCTGCTGCTGCTTTTGGTAGGTCTGCTGAGCTTGCTACTGCGTCGATCAATTCCGATTTATTCACTTTCTTCCCCTTTTATTTAGGATTATTTTATTGTTTGAAACTGAGCAGAAACTTTTATACCAAAGGCCTTGTAGGCGGGTCAAGCACATAAGGCCAGTAACTTAAGAAATTTCGAAAAGTTTCTGTAAATTGAGCATTTTTAGAACAAAAACAGGCTTTGGGTCGTTCAAAGCCTGAAAAAACAATCTAGTGAGTATTTTGAGTACTTGTTGTTCCAGAGTCATCATTTGGCGACTTCTGATCAAATCCGGCCATATATTCATCATCTGAAATAGAATCAGGAACAGACTCAAGAGCAATCTCAAGAACCTCGTCTATCCACTTGACAGGTTTTATCACAAGATTCTCAAGAATGTTTTCAGGAATTTCAGCCAGATCTCTCTCATTCTCATAAGGTATAACAACAACCTTTATTCCACCCCGGTGAGCAGCCAACAGTTTCTCTTTCAAGCCACCAATTCTTAACACCTGACCTCGCAATGTAATTTCACCCGTCATGGCAACACCTGAACGAACAGGAATACCCGTCAAGACAGACACCATTGCAGTACACATTCCAATGCCGGCACTCGGCCCATCTTTTGGAGTCGCTCCCTCTGGCACATGAATATGCATATCATGCTTATGAAGATAGTTTGCTGGAATACCCAATGATTGCGCACGACTTCTAACAACTGTAGTTGCTGCCGAAATAGACTCCTGCATGACATCACCTAACGATCCGGTTTTGACGTGCATACCTTTACCCGGAACAGTAACCGCTTCGATATTCAACAGCTCTCCTCCCACTGAAGTCCATGCCAGGCCGGTTACCATACCAACATGATTTTCTTCTTCAGCCAAGCCATAGTCAAACTTGCGAACCCCGAGGTATTTATCAAGGTTGTCTTTTGTAATAATAACCGGCTTTTCTACTTCGCCAAATGATGCTTCTTTAACAATTTTACGTGATATTTTAGCGATTTCCCGCTCAAGGCCACGCACACCCGCTTCCCTGGTGTAATAACGGATCACTGAACGTATCGCCTCTTCAGTGATTTCTACTTCACCAGCAACCAAACCACTGTTCTTTTCCTGCTTGGGTACCAGATAACGCTGCGCTATATTGTATTTTTCATCTTCGGTATAGCCCGGAATACGGATAACTTCCATACGATCCAGTAGCGGCGTCGGAATATTCATGGAATTTGAAGTACAAATAAACATAACTTCTGACAAGTCATAATCAACTTCAAGATAATGATCATTAAATGTATGATTTTGCTCAGGGTCTAAAACCTCAAGCAAGGCTGATGCCGGGTCACCCCGATGATCCATTCCCATCTTGTCGATTTCATCAAGCAGGAACAAAGGGTTTTTTACACCAACTTTAGAAATCTTCTGAATAAGCTTTCCTGGCAATGAACCGATATATGTACGACGATGACCACGAATCTCCGCCTCATCGCGCACACCCCCAAGAGCCATACGTATGTATTTCCGGTTTGTTGCCTTGGCTATAGACTCACCTAAAGAAGTTTTACCTACACCAGGAGGTCCAACAAGACATAGCACCGGGCCCTTCAGTTTTTTAACACGTTTCTGTACAGCGAGATACTCCAGAATTCGTTCTTTTACGTCATCAAGACCATAGTGATCCTGGTTAAGAATCTTCTCTGCCTTCTCCAGATCAAGTCTTACTTTTGAACGTTTTTTCCAGGGAACATTAACTAACGTGTCAATATAGGTTCGCAATACAGAAGCTTCAGCTGACATTGGAGACATCATCTTCAATTTATTAAGCTCGGCAATTGCCTTCTCTTCTGACTCTTTGGGCATGCCTGATTCAGTGATTTTTGCCTGTAATGTATCTATCTCGTTAGGAACCTCATCCATATCTCCCAACTCTTTCTGAATAGCTTT
>CBDUPD010000213.1:0-5165 GCA_965368985.1 uncultured Spongiibacteraceae bacterium
AAAAATGGAAGATCCTGATGACGCCTGGGCAAACTGTAAATAGCATTTTGATACGACTATATTCAAACACCCTGTTCATTCATGAGCCAGACCATGTCTGACCCACAACTGTTTCTTGCCACAGTTGGCATATTAGCCACTGTTTTTTTAGCACCAAAAATATGGCGACACACTCAACGCAGAAGACTGTTTGCACAGCCTTTTCCTGCATTATGGAGCGACCTGCTCAATCAACGACTAAGCATATACAGCAAGCTGAACTCAAACCTTAAAGAACAGCTGCATCAGGAAATACAGTTATTTCTATTCGATAAAAAAATTATTGGCTGCGAAGGCTTACAAATAAACGAAGAGATGAAGTTGATTATTGCCGCTCAGGCTTGTTTATTACTCATCAACCACCAAACTAACGGTTATAGAAAACTGCGCTGGATTTATGTTTACCCCTATTCCTTTGTCAGCAAACAGGCAGAGGCTAATGATGCAGGTATTGTATCCAGTCATCGTCCCAACTTATTGGGCGTTTCATGGAGCAACGGCAGGGTGATACTCTCATGGGATGATGTTGAGAATGGCCTATATGATTTTTCTGATGGTCATAATGTCACCCTGCATGAATTTGCCCATCAACTTGATCACGAATCAGGAGCAACAAATGGTGCGCCGGTTTTGTCAAAGAACAATAGCTACAAAGCCTGGGCCAGGGTTTTATCAGGCGAGTTTGAAGCACTACAAAAGAAAGTGGCAAGTGGCCAACACAGTGTTATTGATGAATATGGCGCGACCAACCCTGCCGAGTTTTTTGCTGTAGCAACAGAAACTTTTTTCGAACGCCCGGGTGATATGTATCAAAACCATCACGAACTGTTTAATGAACTTAAAAAGTATTACCAACTGGACCCAAGAGACTGGGTAGAAAAGTGATATTTATCACTAAGATCATGAATTTAAAGTAATTTTTTACTTATCCTTATTTTTTACTATACTCAAACAATAAATATTTGAGTCGCTGTATCCCCATTCACAATAGGACATTACCAATGGTATTACGGAGACCCGTATATCCGCTGGTTACCATGTTTTATCTAAAAACCTGTTAACCGCCACTTTTATCAACAAGGCGAGACATTAACAAGACGATAATAAAAATGACTAAACATCTGGAAAACTGCTGGGAAATCAAAAAATGCGGACGCCAGGCTGGCGGTGACAAAGTCAATGAACTGGGGGAGTGCATAACCTCTATTGAAAATATGGGGCATAGTTGTTGGGCTATTGCCGGCACCCTATGCGGCGGAGAAATACAAGGCACTGCCGCCAAAAAGGAAAAGAACTGTATGATTTGTGAGGTCTATGAGAAATACCATCGTTCAAAAGGTTGTGACGGAGAAAGGATCCCCTTGCTATTCCCTGACGAACAACAAAAGTACAGACAACTGCTAAGAAGCCGGATGAAAATCGCTTAGTATCTGTGCAGGAGCAGGTTCTATAGGCGAAAGGTCAGTCTCTCAATAATTCCCGGATGCAAAAAATCTGTTGGAACATATTTTCACGTAAGCCCGACAGGGCGAATAACATCAATGTTATTCATAATACGCTCTACGTCATCAAACGAACCGGCATTCTCTGCGCACCCCAATTACCTGGCTCATCATTAAATACACCAGCCACACCTTCGCCACAGTGAGCACAGCTGCCATCCTTGATATGCCACTGTCCTAACTGGTACCAGTCACGTTCAATTAATAAACCATCGCAGCTGTGACAATAACTGCTACCACCATCACTGTCATGCACATTACCGGTAAACACATAACGCAGACCATACCGCTTGGCGATATTTCTGGCTCGGGTCAACGTAGCCACAGGAGTGCGCTCAATATCACGCATCTTCCAGTCTGGATGAAACGCTGAAAAGTGTAATGGCACATCACTACCTAACTCTTCTGCTATCCATTGACACATGGCATTAAGCTCTTTGTCAGAATCATTTTCACCAGGTATCAGTAACGTCGTTAGTTCAGTCCAAACATTGGTTTCATGCTTAAGATATTTCAATGTATCAAGTATTGGATCAAGATGGGCGCCACAGAGCTTATAATAAAATCTGTCATCAAATGCCTTCAAATCAACATTCGCAGCATCCATATAGCGGAAAAATTCTTCGCGAGGTTCATCACAAATATAGCCGGCAGTAACAGCAACATTTTTAACGTCTCGTGCATGACATGCCTGCGCAACATCAACTGCATATTCAAGAAATATTACCGGATCATTATAGGTATAAGCCACACTACTACAGCCAAGCCGGGCAGCAGTATCAGCCAACATTTCGGGGGATGCCTGATCACTCAATGAATGATCTTCTCGTGCCTTACTGATATCCCAATTCTGGCAAAATTTACAACTAAGGTTATAACCTGCCGTACCAAAAGAGAGAATGGAGCTACCGGGTAAAAAATGATTCAGCGGTTTCTTTTCAATAGGATCAACACAAAAACCACTGGAGCGACCATAGGTTGTTAACAACATCTTATCACCCTGCCGCTCACGCACATAACACAGGCCTTGCTGACCCTCATGCAACTTGCAATAGCGGGGACATAAATCACATTGAATACGTCCATCATCCAGCTTATGCCAATAACGTGCTGGCACAGGCTGTGCAATAAATGGCGACTCAGACATTTCTACCTCCTCCAGCTGGCCGATAAACCAAAATAAACACTGGAAATTTTATTAATTACCCTTATATATATGGAGGTATATACTGTAATTGCAAGCTTCAATAAAAAGAGGTTTTATGAACACACGTCCAGCAGCTGTTGCCGGCATGTTTTACCCCGCTGCAGCTGATGAATTACAAACACTGGTTAATCAGCTTTTGGCAGATAACAAACCCAAAGAAAGCTTAACCCGGCATATTGCTCCCAGAGTACTGATTGTGCCTCATGCAGGTTATATCTACTCTGGTGGAATAGCAGCCCAGGCGTACAATTTATTATCAACACACACAGCCACAATAAAACGTGTCATGTTACTTGGGCCATCACATCGTGTCGCTTTACACGGCATGGCCCTGCCCTCATGTGATGCCTTTGAAACCCCGTTAGGTCCTATAAAGCTGGACACAGAAACAATCACTAAACTGAAGCTTTTGCCTGAAGTTAACACGGTTGATGCAGCACACGCACAAGAGCACAGCCTTGAAGTGCAGCTACCATTTCTGCAAACCGTTTTAACACATTTCTCACTGATACCCGTTGTTGTTGGTGACACAAGCCCTGAAGCGGTAAAGGCATTGATTAATAGCTGCTGGCATGAAGATACCCTGATTGTTATCAGTAGCGATTTAAGTCATTTTTTGCCATACAGCACAGCGACTACTGTTGATAAAGAGACACTGCAACATATCCTTTCCTACGACAGCCATTTAGCGGGTGAACAGGCTTGTGGATGCCGCCCTTTAAATGGCCTGTTATTAGCTGCCACAGAGAAAGACCTCGATATCAGCCTGATTAATTATTGCAACTCTGGCGATACCGCCGGTGACAAAAACAGCGTGGTGGGTTATGCCACATTCAGCCTTTACTGATTCATTTATAGAATTGTCTGAATCAGACAAAACCCTACTGTTGCAACTGGCCCGAAAAAGCCTGCGAGCTGCCACTTGCCAGCAAACATACTCTTCTGAAGACTTGAGCAGCTACCCTGAAGCACTGCAGCAACCGGCAGCCTGTTTTGTCACCCTGACACAAGCCGGTCAATTGCGTGGCTGTATAGGCTCTCTCGAAGCTCGCCAGCCATTAATTTATGACGTCATTGATAATGCGCAATCTTCAGCCCTTCGTGATCCACGCTTTGCACCGGTAAAAGAATCAGAAGTCGATAGCATACACATAGAAATTTCTGTTTTAAGCCCTCTGCAGCCAATGCACTTTGATAACGAAGATGACTTGCTAACTCAAATCAAACCCTTTGAAGATGGTCTTGTTATGGAAGAGGGAAGGCACAGAGGGACTTTTTTACCATTAGTATGGGAGAAAATACCCGACAGGCTTACCTTTTTAAGAGAGTTAAAAATGAAAGCCGGTCTCCCGAAAGATTATTGGTCTGATACAATCACTCTTTCCCGTTACCACACAATTATCTTTGAAGAATAGCCCTGCTCTGTTTTTTGTAATCAGGGAATAGTTTGATAGCAGCGCCATAAGCAGCTAATGTTAATGATAACAGTGGTCTATTATATGTGTGTTTAAGAAGAACTTGTCAGGGATACGACGAAATGGCTGAAAGAAAAAATTGCTGGGAAGTAAGAAAATGCGGCCTTGAACCAGGCGGTGAAAATGTTTCCACCTCAGGCATATGCCCGGCTGCAGAACCTCAAAAATACCAAGGCTATAATCGAGGTCAATACTTTGGCCGCAGCTGCTGGATGGTTCCCATGACCCTGTGTGACAATAAACTTCAAGGGCCCTATGCCGATAAGTTTCTTGATTGTATCGAGTGTGAATTCTTCATAATGGTTGAAAAAGAAGAAGGCCGCTACTTTATTTTAACTCCTCCAACAGAGCTGAAATGGTAAATAACAACCTTTTCCCAGTTCACCCTTCAAACCCTTTTTTTATTCAAAAACACTCACCTGACCTACCTGTATTTTCTCTACCATTCTTCCGCGATTTGAGTACAATGAAGTGGCTTATGACAAAAATGTCATAAAAATGTCACGTATTACCAGCAAGCATCAAATACAAATTACAGGCATTATGTCTATCGACACGCCTTGATGAGAAATAACAAAAACCAATCAATCCTGCACAGGATTTTATGAGGAAGAGGGAAAATTGATGTCCAGACTAATTAACAAAACGCCACTTGCTGCTGCAATAAGCCTGGTTCTTGCCAGTCAAATATTGCCAGCCTCAGCCGAAGAAGAAACCAACAGCCTGCAACTTGAAGAAATTGTGATTACAGCCCAGAAAAAGGCTGAGCCCTTGCAAGACGCTCCTATTGCTATCTCGGCATTCAATAGCGAAAAACTGGAAGATCTTGGCATCAACGAAATCACCGACCTGCGTGGTCAGGCCCCATCTTTAAGCGTTGCCCCTTTTGCCGCCACACGTGCCGCGCCAGTGGTATTTATTCGTGGCATGGGTAATATCGAT
>CBDUPD010000214.1:0-5158 GCA_965368985.1 uncultured Spongiibacteraceae bacterium
GTTGTTTTAACGAATCCCCAGCAATAAACAAAAAAAAGGCCGCTCAGAGAGCGGCCTTTTTTGTTTATATGGTCGGAGTGGCAGGATTTGAACCTGCGACCACCACACCCCCAGTGTGGTGCGCTACCAAACTGCGCTACACCCCGTATATGTTCGGTGTTCAGGGGTGCGCATAATAACGAATAATAGTGGGGAGTTAAAGTTATTCAGGTAATCTCTTGAGTTTATATGTTTTGTTGTCTCATATGACAATATATCCATATTGTCTTGACGTAATTAGCGACTCTATCTATCTTAGTGATGGTGACATTTTTAGGTTAATGTCTATATTGGATTTGGTGTGTATATGTTCTGGGATAAAGAAGTAGATCTGCTGATTATTGGAACCGGTAACGGAGCGATGACTACTGCTATCTGTGCTTATGAAATGGGTGTCGAAGATATTCTTCTGGTTGAAAAGTCTGACAAGATTGGTGGTACGAGTGCATTATCCGGTGGCGGTATATGGGTGCCTAATAACAGGTATGCCAAGGCGGCAGGTGCAGAAGACTCTATTGAACAGGCTAAGCAGTATTTGCAAGAGACGATTCCTGAAGGCTGGGTGCCTGAAAAAATGCTGGATACCTATCTGGAAAACGCTCCCAGGATGGTCGATTTTCTGCATGAGCGTACAGATGTACGCTACCAGTCGTTAGAGAAGTATCCTGATTACTATACTGATCGCCCGGGAGCCAAAGAAGGACATCGCTCTCTGGAGCCCGAGCCACTCGATGTGAGTATTGTAGGAAGTAATTACAAGGCATTTCATGAAAGTAGTTGTTATATGTTTGACCGTTTTAGTTTAACTCAGGTGCAGGCGCAAATACTCCTTGCTGGTCATATGAAAGAATGGGTGGCAGTTGGTGGAAAGATTATGCTGAAACACATTTTTGATATCCCGTGGGTATTAAGAAATAGACAGTCACGTCTAGCTACAGCGGGTTTGGCTGGTATTGTGCGCTTATGGTTGTCTCTTCAGAAAAGAGGTATCCCTATTTGGATAAATACTGCATTTACAGAGTTTGTGGTTGATGAGGGTAAAGTTGTTGGTGCAATCGTGCTTAAAGAAGGGAAGTCTATAAGGATTAAAGCTCGCAAAGGTGTGATGTTAGCTGCTGGTGGCTTTGAGAAAAACCAGCAGATGCGAGAAAAATATCTACCAAAACCGACTGACACAGAATGGAGTGCAGGTTGTAAAACAAACACCGGTGATGCAATACGGGCAGGAATTGAATTAGGTGCAAAAACACATCTTATGCAGAAAGCGTGGTGGTGTACTACCTTGTGTATTCCCGGCAAAGAGTATCCTTGGCCAAGTATTATGCCCAAATCACTTCCCGGAACAATTACTGTTAACCTGCAAGGCAAGCGCTTTAGTAATGAGTCGCAAAACTACATCAGTTTTCTCAATGAAACATTTGAAAAACATTCAGACGAAGAGCCCTGTGTGCCCATGTATATGATCTTTGATGATAATTTCAAAAAGCGTTATCCGGCATATCCGTTAATGGCCCCCAATTTCATGATCCCCAAAAGTTATCTTTCCAGTGGATTTGCAGCCTATGATGACAGTATTGAAGGATTGGCAGATAAGTTAGGTATAGATGCCAAGGGCTTACAAGAAACAGTCGAAAGATTTAATGGCTTCGTAAAAGAAGGCAAAGACCTTGATTTTAAACGTGGTGATGTTGCATATGACCGTTATTATGGTGATCCGGATGTTAAGCCAAATCCTTGCCTGGGTTCTATTGTTAAACCACCATTCTATGCCATTCAGATGCAGCCAGGTGATTTGGGTACGCAAGGGGGAGTGGTGATTAATGAACATGCTCAGGTAATAGGTGAAGACGATAATCCCATAGAAGGTTTGTATGCATGTGGCAACTGTGCGGCTGCAGTATTGCCAACTTATCCGGGGCCTGGTTCAACATTGGGGCCTGCTATGACTTTTGCTTATCAAGCGGCAAAGCATATTACAGGGTGGGTGGAGATTACGTAGGATACCTGCCCTGCAAGATGTGGCATAACAAGCTCTCTTTAACGGTCTATACTGATTAAAACAGGCAGCCTGGTTTGTTTTGTTATCTACCGAAAGAAAAGGAGATTTTTATGTCAGATCATCATACCTATAAAAAAGTTGAAGTTGTTGGTTCATCGAATACCAGTATTGAGAGTGCTATTGAAAGTGCGCTGGCTGAGTGCAATAAAACCATAAAGAATATGCAGTGGTTTGAGGTCACAGAAACCCGAGGTCATATTGTTAATGGCATGGTTGCACATTATCAGGTAACTCTAAAGGTCGGTTTCAGAATAGAAGATAGTTGACTAAAGTATTAGAGGCCGCTGATATAATTAGTTATAAGTTTTTATGTTTCAATAAGCTTGTTTTTTATGTGTGAGATGTCATTTTCTTGATCTTGATCTTGGTCTTGGTCTTGGTCTTGGTCAGGCTGGTGGTTGGGTGTAGTGAAGGAAATGTAGTAATTAAATGATTAAAATTGATATTTATCAACTATTTATGTATGTGGATATATTATTCTGGATATAGTGTTAAATAAACCAGAGGCCTGCTACTAATGACATTAGAAAAACACGATCTACTGCATGAATTCCCCGAACATAAAGATACGATTCATGAGTTAAAAATGAATAACAGGCATTTTGCCAAGCTATTTGAAGAATATCATGAGGTGGATCATGAGGTTCATCGTATAGAGCAGGGAGTAGAAAATACCAGTGATGAATATCTTGAAGGTAAAAAGAAATTGCGCCTTCACTTAAAAGATCAGCTTTATGCCATGATTGTTGAGAGTATTGAAACGGCTTAAGGTTTTTGTCGTTTTTATGAGCCGGTGTCAGGTCTGACACCGGCTTTTTTTTGATTTTCTGTTTTTCGGAAATTCTGATTAGTTGCCTACCTGAAGAATAATTTTCCTGATTTTCTTATTGCCCACTAAAAGTGTAGGGTTAATGTGTCTTTTTTAGGCAATTTTTGAGTGATTTTATAAAAATTCAGCAGGAAATGATACTAGCAATACCATTTTAGTAAATTGTCAGCTATTGTTAGTAAATACTTGTCAAATCAGTGATTTTGGCTAGCATTATAATAATAACTTGAAGTAGTACTAATAACGTTTCAAATCTTGGTTTTATGCTTGGTGAATCAGAACTGTAAGCTTCACAAAGCTTTATCATGGGTTTTGTTAAATTAAGCTAGTTTGTAAAACTATTAACTGGATGGAGTAGAGTTAAATGCCAGATAAAGAATATAACGTGTTGATTGTAGACGACTCTTTTTTGATGCGTCGCATTCTTGCAAATATTCTGGAGTTGGATCCCGGATTTAATGTATGTGGTGAAGCTAATGACGGCATTGACGCATTAGAAAAGCTTACTCAGTTAAACCCGGATGTAATCCTTCTTGATATAGAAATGCCAAGAATGGGTGGTATCGAATTTTTGAGGCTCTCAAAAATTCTTACTGATGCCAAAGTCATCATCGTTTCATCGGTTGCTAATGTTGACTCGCCACAAGCCAAAGAAGCGCTTGAGCTAGGTGTTGTTGATATCATTCATAAGCCCTCAGGTGTTCTAAGCCTTGATATGGAAGAGCAGCGCAGTAAGGAATTATTGCAGGTTATTAGAAAAGCAGTCGGCTTAGAAAACTAAAATAATCATTTATGGCTGATTTACTCGAAAAACTATGGCCTGCTTTCGTAAGTGAGGTTACAGAGCAACTTGACAGCGTTGAGTTGTTGTTGGCTAAGAGCGGCTCTGCCAAATCAATTGATGTTAATCATCTTTTCAGAAATTTTCATACTATTAAAGGTAACTGTTCCATGATTGGTTTTACCAGCATGGAAACGATTGCTCACCGCAGTGAAGATATTCTTTCTGCAGTTAGAAATAATGAAATCGAAATGAACGATATCGTTATTGATATTCTTCTTGAGTCTATTAGCTGTCTGAAAAAACAGTTTCATTCTGCAAATGATTCCAGAGATAACCCGGCTCAGGATGATGCGCTTGTTGAAAAATTAAGTAGCTTTGTTGATTTGCAGTTGAATAGCGAGGGTGTTGTAGGTGAAGAAAAGGTTGAAGATTCTGATGAGGACAGGGTAGAAAAACTGGCAGCATTAACAGCATCAGCAACAATGGCTGTACCGGTTTTAGTTCTGGGGCTTAATCCTGCAGCAAAAATTGAGCAGGTTGAAGCTGCAATATCTGTTATGGCAGAAAAAGCCAAAAATGTTGGCTTTAAAGCATTGGCTGGTGCCATGCGTCATTTTATAGCTACGCTTAAATCAGATGTTGATGATAAGAGCGAACAATTGTTAAGTCAGGTCGCTGAGATCTTTGATGATATTACTTTTATTTGTAATGAGCATAATCTTGATTTAGGTTTGGGAATGGGGTCAAAGCTTTGTCGAAGCAAGTTGACGCCAGTTTACCTTGAAGAGTTACAGATACTAACCGAATTACTCGAAGATCTAAAATCAAAAGAGTCATCTGAATGGCAGGTTGAGCAGTTTTTGAGCCTGGTTGATTATGCCAGTAAATTATCAAATTACTGTTCTTTGTTTCAGTTGGCAGAATTGAATGCTACCTGGCGTTATATTAAGCAGTTGGTCGTTGAGGTTTCTCGTGGTTATATTGTTTTCAATAAAGATATTATTGAAAAGTTGCTTGAAGTAGTTGCTTTGGCCAAAAGCTCGGAAGCAACAACAGGTGATGATGCTGAATTTGAGCTGGTGTGTAAAACCAATCGTGAAGAGTTGCAAGCTGTAACAGCAAAGCATAACAATGAACGTGATGAAATAGTTGATCTTAAAAGAGAGATTATTTCAAAAACAGCGCTCTGTTTTGATTCGATGGTTGATCTTAAAATTGATGTGCTCACAAAAATCAATGATGCCATTACAGCTGGTTCATTAGCTGTCGAGATAGATATTGATTTTACTGATGAGGTAGTGAGTGAAAAAGTATTATTAGCCGTAAGAAATATTGGTGAACTTGCTCATAGTCGTACCATGTTTCACGATCTTGTGAATGGCGTAGCTCAGAGAACCTCGTTCAGTTTTCTAATTCTTGCTCAAAAAACAGTTGAAGATATCAACAC
>CBDUPD010000215.1:0-5149 GCA_965368985.1 uncultured Spongiibacteraceae bacterium
GTAGGCCAGTCGTACCCGCCATTCGATTTCGGCTTCCTCGGTTAGTGGTAATAGGCCGGTAAGAATGGTCATATCAAAAGTTACATTGTTTGTATTGTCAATGCTCTCCAGTATATGACTTACGCCACGCCTTGAAGCCCATGTGAATGCGGCTTCAACCACCTCCTGCTTGCTGGAGAAATAGTGAAGAATTTTACCGCGAGTGGCATTAAAGGCTTTGGCAACATGTTCAATAGTGAGGTTTTGTGCGCCAACTTCTGAAATTAGCTTTGCCGCTGCTTCAGCAATTTTTTCACGTTCCTCGTCATGGTCCATCTTTCTCACGGTATGGCCTCTTATTATGGTTAACTAATGCTCATATATGATTTTGGCAACTTATTGGGATGTTGGCAAGTAATAGCGCTTCCTCTTGAGTATTCGCGGGTGCATCGCTATTATGCTTGCAGTATTTTCAGCAATATAAGGTTGAGACTGTGTACGAATTTGTTGTAGCTGGTGGCTGGTTGATGGTGCCGATTATTATTTGCTCTATTGCAGCGGCCTCGATATGTGTTGAGCGTTTTTGGAGTTTGAGTCCGGCAAAGATTGCTCCGGCCAATCTTATTGCCCAGGTATGGGTCTGGTTGAAGAACGATGAGTTCGATCTGGATCGTTTGCGAGAGCTCAAGCAATCATCACCATTGGGCTATATTTTGGCATCTGGTCTGTCGAATTCTTCTGAGCGCGATCTCATGAAAGAGAGTATTGAAGATGCTGCCAGCCATGTTATTCATGACCTTGAGCGTTACCTGAACCCATTGGGTACTATTGCAGCTGTAACTCCGCTGCTGGGTTTGTTGGGTACTACAGTGGGTATGATCAAAGTATTTAGTGAAATCATGATAAAAGGTACCGGTGATGCACAGGTTTTGGCGGGAGGTATATCCGAAGCCCTGATAACCACAGCTGCCGGTCTGGCAGTTGCCATCCCCTCGTTAATTATGTATCGATATTTTGAGCGCAGAATTGATGGTATTGTGGTGCAGCTGGAACAGCAGTCTATGAAATTGATTGAGGCCTTGCATTCCAATCGAGAGGTTGATGTTAAGTAAAATTAACAGGCCTGATAATGAAATTTCATCGACAAAAAAAAGAAAAACTGGAAGTAAACCTTACGCCATTAATTGATGTCGTTTTCCTGTTGCTGATTTTCTTTATGGTAACAACCACGTTTACTGATAAAACCGAGTTGACGATTGATCTTCCTGAGGCCGTAGGGCAGTTACAAATGGAAGTGAAAGATGCCATTGAAGTTGTTGTTACCCAGAATGGCGAATACTCGGTAAATGGTCAGCGACTAATGAACGATAACTTCGCGACAATAAAAAGTGCTATCAGTCAGGCATCTGAGAATGATACCAAGCGTCCGTTTGTGATTACCGCTGATGCACAATCACCACATCATGCAGTCGTTAAGGTAATGGATGCAGCAGGTCAACTCGGTTTGGTAAATATCAGTATTACAACTATCAGGCCAAGTGAGTAATCCCTTGTCGAAAAATAAAACTTCTTTCACAACAGATGTAAAAATATATAGACGCCTGTTGTCTTATATTATTCCTTACAAAGCGGCATTTGTTTTAAGTATTTTTGGATTTATGCTCTATGCGGCAATGGATGTGCTGGCTGCAGATCTTATGCAATACCTGATTGATAGTATGGGTGGTGCAGTTGCTGAAGAGAAAAAACTGGGTATTATTACCTCCCTTCTTAATCACTTTTTTGACCTCAAGGCTAACAATACTGAGCAAGCGCGTATCTTGATACCTCTTATCATTATGGTGCTGGCGATTGTTCGTGGTATTGGCTCATTTATGGGTAATTATTTTATCAAGTATGTCGGCAATAATATTGTTTTTAATTTAAGACAAGATCTGTTTGCTCATCTGGTTGAGCTACCAACGGCTTATATCTCTTCAAAAAGTAGTGGTAGCCTGGTTAGCCGCCTTACTTTTAATGTGTCACAGGTTTCAGGGGCGGTCACCAATGCATTGACTACACTGTTTCGAGAAGGCTTAACGGTTATCTTTCTGTTTGGGTATCTGCTTTATATCAACTGGCGATTAACACTGATCTTTTTAATTGTTGCCCCGGTAATTGGAATTATCGTGAACCTGGTTGGCCGTCGTTTTCGTCGTATTAGCCATCGTTTGCAGCGCTCAATGGGTGATGTAACGCATGTTATTTCAGAAACTGTTGATGGTAATCGTGATATGCGTGTGTATGGGGCGCAGGCATCAGAAACCAAGCGTTTTAGTCAGGTGAATAACAATACCTATATTCAGCAAATGAAAATGGCGACAACCAATGCAGCATTTTCTCCGATTGTGCAGGTGTTGTTAACTGTTGCTGTGTGTGTGCTGGTTTGGCTGGGGTTAAGCCCTGAAGTAGTGTCATCCATGTCGCCGGGGTTGTTTGTGTCATACCTTATAGCTGCAGGTGTCATCAGTAAGCCTATTCGTCAGTTAACATCAATTGTTAGTGTGATCCAGAAAGCCCTGGCTGCAGCAGAAGATATATTTAAACAGCTGGATGAGCCCGCTGAAGAAGAAACAGGTGATAAAGAACTGGATGTCGTTGAAGGGGCAATTCGCTTTGAAAATGTCAGTTTTACTTATCCCGGGCAAGATGAGCCAACATTGAAAGATATCAGCTTTGAAGTGAAGGCGGGTGAAATGGTAGCTCTGGTTGGTGCGTCTGGTGGTGGTAAATCAACATTGGCCAGTTTGTTGCCAAGATTTATCAATGCTGACAGCGGCAATATATATATTGATGGAGTGCCTGTTTCGTCATTTACGTTGGCAAACCTGCGTAAGCATATTGCCCTGGTTAGTCAGAGTGTTATCTTAATGAATGATACTGTGAAGAAAAATATTGCTTATGGTGAGCTGCAAAGCAAAACTGATGACGAGATTGTTGAGGCTGCAAAGCATGCCAATGCAGATGAATTTATTCAGGTGATGGATCAAGGTTATAAGACAGTAATCGGTGATAATGGCGTTCGTTTATCTGGTGGGCAGAGGCAGCGCCTTTCTATTGCCAGGGCAATCCTGAAAAATGCTCCAATTATTATTTTAGACGAAGCAACATCAGCGCTTGATAATGAATCAGAAAAACTGATTCAGGCAGCGCTTAATGATGTTACGCGTAATCGAACTACCCTGGTTATTGCACACAGACTATCAACCATAGAGCAGGCTGATACTATTCTTGTACTTGATAATGGGCGAGTTGTTGAGCAGGGAACACATCAATCGTTACTTGCAAAGAATGGCAGGTATGCCGAGTTGCACAAAGCAAGTCAGGCTGAAGGTTTTGTGGAGTAAGCATGTCTAACAAGACAGGCAATGGCATTGAAAAGATATTTGAATTTATCTGGTACAAGAGTCGCTTTACCGGTTATCTTTTGTTACCCATATCGGCCATTTTTTTCGTCCTCTCGCTACTGCGTAAAAAGTATTTACTCTCCTCTTTAACATCAACCATAGATAAGCCTATTATTATCGTTGGTAATATCAGCGTGGGAGGAACCGGTAAAACACCACTGGTTGTCGCGCTGGTTGAGTATTTGAAGTCACAGGGATTAAAGCCGGGTGTTGTTAGTCGAGGATACGGCGGTAATGCAGATTATCCTTATCAGCTTGATCGCCAGACATCGGCGGCACAATCCGGTGACGAACCCTTATTAATCTATCAGCGTTGTGCATGTCCTGTCGTGGTTTCGCCTGACAGAGTGCAGGCAGCAGAATACCTGTTAGCAAATAATACTATCGACATTATTATCAGTGATGATGGATTACAACATTATGCATTGCCCCGACAGATGGAGATTGCCGTTGTTGATGGTGAGCGTGGTCTGGGTAATGGTCTTTGTTTGCCAGCAGGGCCGCTAAGAGAGACGGCAGGTCGTCTGCAATCAGTTGATATGGTTGTGGTAAATGGTGGTAGCAGGCCCTGTAATGAGAATCCATTGTTGAGTTCCCGGGCGGCCAGGCTGATAGATGGCCAGGTAACCATGCAATTAAAAACCCAAACTCTTCGCCCGCTGGTTATCCCCTCGGCTCAACCAATGCCCGAGGCTGGTGCAAGGGTGAATGCCGTGGCGGCTATCGGTAATCCCGGGCGTTTTTATGCTGCACTGGAATATCTGGGTTTTAAGCTTATTGAGCATAGTTACCCAGATCATTACCAATACAGTGAGCAAGAGTTGATATTTGCCAACAATTTACCGGTTATAATGACTGAGAAAGATGCTGTAAAATGCAATGCTTATATAGGGCTTGATAATCATTGGTTTTTGCCGGTGAATGCCGTTATGCCTGAGGCTTTTTGGCAAGTGTTTGATGAAAAAGTAAACCGTCTTGTGAGAGAGAGTTAGAAAATGGGCTTTATTGTTGTTATTCCTTCCAGATTTGCCTCAACACGATTACCGGGTAAGCCCCTGCTTGATATTGCAGGTAAGCCCATGATCCAACATGTGTGGGAAAAAGCATTATTAAGCGATGCAGATGAAGTCTATATAGCAACTGACCACCAGGGCATTAAAGAGACAGCAGAGAGCTTTGGAGCCATGGTATGTATGACAAGTGATAAACATGAGTCAGGTACCGATCGCCTGCAAGAAGTTGTTACATTGTTGCAGTGTGATGATGACCAGATAGTGGTTAATGTTCAGGGTGATGAGCCATTAATTCCACCAGAGGTGATCAATCAGGTGGCGGCATTAATGGCTGACCCTGAAGCTCAAATGGCAACCTTGTATGAGATGATTGAAGATTCAGCGCAAGTGTTTGACCCAAACGTAGTGAAATTGGTAACCGATGATGAGGGCAAGGCACTCTATTTTAGTCGGGCACCTATCCCGTGGGACAGAGATGGATTCGCCAATGGAAAAAACACAGTGTCTGATGCAGTTAGCTACAAGCGACATATCGGCATCTATGGTTATCGCACAACATTGTTAAATAACTTTGTTCAATGGCCGATGAGTAAACTTGAAGAGATAGAAAAACTTGAGCAGCTCAGGGCAATGAGTCATGGTGTAACTATTCGGGCTGCACAGGCATGCGATACCATACCTGCCGGTGTAGATACCCAGGAAGACCTGGAT
>CBDUPD010000216.1:0-5132 GCA_965368985.1 uncultured Spongiibacteraceae bacterium
GCGGTGCTTCCTTGTCACAGAAAAACTATTCGAATTATTCAGAGCTTCCCTAGAAGGTTGTGATCAGGTTTTAAACTGATTTGGCATTTTCTGCTATTGCTTCTGCTATATCGTTAATCGGTTTTTCATCAAGTTCAACTTTTTCAAGGCCATATTCTTCATTTAGAGTGCCGCGGTCATAAGGTGTAGACTTGGGTGCATAGTCTAGTGGTGGTGCAATGCTATTACTGTCGTCAATGTGAGAGCCGGTGATGGTTTCCAGTTCAGGAAGCTGCTGCATAATGGGTGCGGTGGCACTTTCTTCGCATAAATCCTGTGCACCTGCTGCTAAATGATTATGAACGTCACGGTAGCTTTCGGCCAGTTGCTTGAGTAAGTGTGAGGTTTCTGTGAAATGTTGCGTGACTTCATGCTGGTAGTTTTTAATTTCATCCTGTTTTTCATGTAGGTGTTTTTCAAGATCGCGTGTTTTGTTTTGCTCCTGCGAAAATATTTTGAATAAAGTTGCGCCAGTAATGGCACCGATTGCAAAACATACAAAACCAATAATAAAAACAGTTAAAGAACCCACAATATACTCCATTTGATCTCTTATGAGTTGATTATAACCATCCTTGGCACGGGGCGAAGCATTTTTTAAATTAAAAGCCGTTAATTGCTTAAAATTAAACGGAAGAGTAAAGTTCACGGCAAAATTTTATTTGAAAACGAGTATGACACCTCTTGAGCGTTATCAACAAGATCTTCTGCGTCCTGACTTTCAGGAGGACGCTACCCAGCTTTTGGCTGTTGAAAAGTTGCAGTTACTGTTTGATGCTTTAATTGTTGAGCATGAATCCGCTTCTAATTCTGGTGTTTTGGGTCGCATTAAATCAATTTTTTCTGGAAGTTCTGAGGTTGAGTTAATAACAGGGCTCTATTTCTGGGGTGGAGTTGGTCGTGGAAAAACCTATCTGATGGATGTGTTTTATGAGTGTTTGCCGTTTGAAAATAAAATGCGTTCTCACTTTCACCGGTTTATGCAGCATGTTCATCATGAGTTGAGGGATCTTGAGGGAACAAAAAACCCCCTGGATACAGTGGCTCAGCGTATTGCAGATAATGCGCGTGTTATCTGTTTTGATGAGTTTTTTGTGTCAGATATTACAGATGCCATGATTTTAGGTGGTTTGTTTGAAAAGCTGTTTGATCTGGGAGTTACGCTTGTGGCTACCTCAAATATTATTCCGGATGAGCTTTATAAGAATGGATTACAGCGTCAGCGTTTTCTGCCTGCAATTACAGCGTTAAAGAAGCATTGTGAGGTTTTTAATGTAGATGGTGGTGTAGATTATCGCTTGCGGGCTCTTGAGCAGGCTGAACTATATCATTGTCCGCTGGACGCTACTGCTGATGAGAGTCTCATGAAAAGCCTTATCAGTTTAGCCCCTGATGAATTATCAGAAAATATTGATGTAGAAGTCAATGATAGAAAACTTCATTGTCGGTATGAGGCTGATGATGTTATCTGGTTTGATTTTAAGGAGCTGTGTGATGGGCCTCGCAGCCAAAATGACTATATTGAGTTGGCAAGAATTTATCATGCAGTAATTCTCAGTAATATTCCAAGACTGACCGCTGATAAGGAAGACCAGGCAAGGCGATTTATTAATTTGATCGATGAATTTTATGATCGCAATGTAAAGCTGGTTATTTCGGCAGAAGTGTCTATTAATCAATTGTATGACGGTAGCCAGCTGGTATTTGAGTTTGAGAGGACGCAAAGCAGACTGCTCGAAATGCAATCAAGTGACTACCTGGCTGCAGAACATAAGGCATAAGCTGATTTGTCGTTAATAAAGTCTCTGTAATAAGCATGAAAAATTAGAAAATTGCGCTTGAACTGAGGCATTACATCCTTTAGTATTCGCCCTCCTTGTAGAAAGCGCTATTTATTTTAGGCAGAACAGATATGAAAACCTACAGTGCAAAACCAAATGATGTTCAGCATGACTGGTACGTTGTTGATGCAGAAGGCAAAACCCTGGGTCGTTTGGCTGCAGAGCTAGCCCATCGTTTACGTGGAAAGCATAAGTCTGAGTATACTCCACATGTTGATACTGGCGATTACATTGTTGTTGTAAACGCTGAGAAAGTGGCAGTAACCGGTAATAAAGCAAAAGATAAGATGTATCACCATCATACTGGGTATGTAGGTAACTTGAAGTCTATTTCTTTTGAAAAACTGATTGATAAAGCGCCAGAGCGTGCTATTCAATCAGCTGTTAAAGGTATGTTGCCAAGAAACCCTCTGGGTCGTGCAATGTTTTCAAAGTTGAAAGTTTATGCTGGTGAGTCACACCCGCATGCTGCTCAACAACCTAAAGAACTACAGATTTAACGGAAGCTAACTATGTCTAGCACACAATATTACGGTACCGGACGTCGTAAGACTTCAACAGCCCGAGTTTTTATCAAAGCTGGTAAAGGCGATATTACTATTAATGATCATTCAATAGATCAGTATTTTGGTCGTGAAGTTGCGCGTATGGTTGTTCGTCAGCCTCTTGATGTAACTGAATTGAATGATAAGTTCGATATTAATGTTACTGTAAAAGGTGGTGGTAGTTTCGGTCAGGCAGGCGCTATTCGCCACGGCCTAACCCGTGCCTTGATGGAGTATGATGAAACACTGCGTCCAGTGCTGCGTAAGGCGGGCTATGTTACCCGTGATGCACGTGAAGTTGAGCGTAAAAAGGTTGGCTTGCGTAAAGCACGTAAGAAAAGACAATTTTCAAAACGTTAATTGGCTTATTTTTATTCCGAAAACCCGAGCTATGCTTGGGTTTTTTTTTGTCAGTATAAAGACATGAAGTCACTGATAAGATTATCCCCATACACCCCTGCTACATGTATTATAGCGTGTATAAAACGGCTATTGTTCTTGTATTAATTAGCGTATTTCTATACCATTTGCGCCTATTTTTTTGTGTACAGACCTAAAGATTAGAAATTCGGATGAATACCGGGAGAATACCTAATGAGTGATAGCGAAGTGAATGCTTCACGTCGGCGTTTTTTGGCTGCATCAACGGCTGCTGTGGCCGGTGTCGGTGCGGTTGGTGTTGCTGTACCCTTTCTTGGCTCCTGGAAACCAAGTGCGAGAGCAAAAGCTGCGGGCGCTCCGGTTAAACAGGATATTAGTAAAATACAGCCTGGTGAGATGATTACCGTTGAGTGGCGCGGTAAGCCAGTCTATATCGTACGTCGAACCAAGGAAATTCTTGAGAACATCGCCAAGCAAAATGATGTGGTTCGTGATCCTGACTCGGAAACAGAGCAGCAACCTGAGTATGCAAAGAATCTCACACGTTCTATTAAAGAAGAATATCTTGTTCTTGTAGGTCTTTGTACTCATCTGGGCTGTGCGCCGAAAGGTCGCTTTCAGCCAAAAGTTGATCCTGCCACCGGTGGTGCTGATGAGAACTGGCTGGGTGGTTTTTTCTGTCCTTGTCACGGTTCGAAATTTGATTTGGCTGGTCGTGTGTTTAAGGGGGTGCCTGCACCGCTTAATCTTCAGGTTCCCCCTCACAGGTATGAAGGTAATATTGTCGTAATCGGTGAAGATGGAGGTGCTGCATAATGGCTAACTTACTCGTCGGTTTACGTGACTGGGTTGATGCCCGTTTACCAATCAATCGTGCATGGGATACCCATATGGGTGGTTACTATGCGCCGAAAAACTTTAACTTTTGGTACTTTTTTGGTGTTTTATCGCTATTAGTACTGGTTAACCAGCTGCTAACAGGCATCTGGCTTACCATGATGTACGTACCCAGTTCGGCTGATGCCTTTGCTTCTGTTGAATATATTATGCGTGACGTCGATTATGGCTGGATTCTGCGTTATATGCATTCAACAGGTGCTTCGGCATTTTTCATCGTAGTTTATCTGCATATGTTCCGCGCCTTGTTATACGGATCATACAAAAAGCCACGTGAGCTGGTATGGGTTTTCGGCATGTTAATCTTCTTTGCCCTGATGGCAGAGGGTTTCCTTGGTTATATCCTGCCATGGGGCCAAATGTCTTACTGGGGTGCGCAGGTAATTGTATCGTTGTTTGGTGCTATTCCTGTTGTTGGTGAGTCTTTGGTGGAGTGGATCCGTGGTGATTACCTGATTTCAGGTATTACACTGAATCGTTTCTTTGCCCTGCATGTTGTGGCAGTGCCAATTATTCTGTTGGCGCTTGTGGTATTGCATTTACTGGCGCTACATGAAGTAGGTTCAAACAACCCTGATGGTGTTGAGATTAAAAAGAACAAAGATGAAAATGGTATTCCGCTAGATGGTGTTGCCTTTCATCCTTATTATACCGTGCATGATTTGGTAGGTATCGCTGTCTTCCTGATGGTGTTCTGCTCAATCATCTTCTTTATGCCTGAAATGGGCGGTTACTTCCTTGAGTATGCCAATTTTGAAGAGGCGAACTCGCTGAAAACACCTGAGCATATTGCTCCGGTTTGGTATTTTACGCCATTCTACTCAGTCTTGCGTGCAGTACCTGATAAGTTGTTAGGCTTTATTGCTTTTGGTGCATCAGTAGCCATCTTGTTTGTATTGCCATGGCTGGATAAGAGTCCGGTTAAATCGATTCGTTATAAAAGCAATTTCAGTATTGTTGCCTTATTGGTATTTACCGCCGCCTTTATTATTTTGGGCGTATTAGGTGTTAAGGCGCCAACGCCTGGTCGTACATTCCTTGCACAGATTTGTACCATTATCTACTTTGGCTTTTTTATTGGAATGCCTTTCTGGACCGCCAGAGAGAAAACCAAGCCAGAGCCTGATCGTGTAACCATGAACGGTGGTTTTGGCCTGATAGGTACGCTTCTGGGTGTTGTAGTCGTTGCAGCATTAACGATTATTCCATTAAAGGCGGTGGGTTCTACCGGACTTGATTGTGGTCAAATTCATTGTGAAGAGTTTAAACCTGAGCTTAAAGATAAGGCTGTCCTGCAAAGTGGCGCTAAAACCTTTGTAAATTACTGCATGGGTTGTCATGGCATGAAGTATATGCGCTATGAGCGCTTGTCGACTGATCTGGGTATTCCTTCTGATCTTGTTGAGGAGCACTTTATTTTTGATGGTTC